>DATLZF010000566.1:0-4960 GCA_035574135.1 Candidatus Methylomirabilota bacterium | reverse complement strand
GAGATGGGGCTGTTTCCGTTGATCGGCGGCCCCGCCTTGCAGGACCTGCTGGCAGCGCCGGGCGGAGATCCGGCCGTGAACCGGTGGTTCTCCGTCATCATCGCCGTTTTCCTGGTGGGCGCGGCCACGGGGGGCGTGGTGTTCGGCTGGCTGGGAGATCGAATCGGCCGGGTGCGGGCGATGTCGTTGAGCATCTTCACCTACGCGGTCTTCACGGGGCTGTGCGGACTTGCCACCGAAGCCTGGCATATCGCGGCCCTGCGCTTCATCGCCTCGCTGGGGATGGGCGGGGAATGGTCGCTCGGCGTGGCGCTGGTCAACGAGGTGTGGCCCGGCCGATCCCGCGCGTTCATTGCCGCGGCCATCGGGGCGGCGGCCAATGTCGGCTTCCTGGCGGTCGGCCTGTTGAGTCTGGTGCTGGCAGGGGTGGTCGAGAGTCTGCACGCGGGGCTCCTCGCCCTCCGAGTGCCGGAGGCTTGGGCGGACCGGCTGCTGGCCAATTCCGGATGGCGGTTTCTCATGATCAGCGGCGCCCTGCCCGCCGCGCTAATTTTCTTCATCCGGTTGTTTGTTCCCGAATCCGCCCGCTGGGAACGCGAGCGAGACCGTGGGGCCACGTCGCACTGGGCTGCGGCCGATCTGAACGGCGTGCTGATCGGCTGCGTCGGAGCACTGACGATCGTTTATCTCTGGTCGCCAGTCGGTCCTTCGGCCGGGCCCGCATGCGCCGGTTCGGCGCTGGGCTTTGCCGTGGCGTTGCTGGGCTACTTGCATCCGGTGCGAAAGTATTTGAGCCGAGCCGAGCGGTCAGGTCTGCTCGCCGCCGGTGTCCGGCCGCGGGTCCTGCATCATCTTTATCTCGGCACCGGGCTGGCGGGAGTGGCTTTGCTGGGCACCTGGGGTTCGATCCAATGGGCGCCGCGCTGGGCCCACGACCTGGCCGCCGACCCCGCTCTGCGTGCCCGCGAATACACACAGATCTGGTTGGCCCTGGGTGCCATCGCCGGCACCGTCCTGGCAGCCTATCTTTGTGATCTGGTGGGCCGGCGCGCAACCTACACGGCCTTGTGCCTCGCCTCGATGGCCGCGGCGCTGTTCCTCTACCAGGCCAACCACGCGTTCGGGGCCGGATTTCTCGCCTCGGTCTTCGTGGCGGGATGCACCAGCGCGGCCTTCTATGGATTCTTTCCGCTGTATTTCCCGGAGTTGTTCCCCACCAGCGTCCGCGCCACCGGGCAGGGCTTCGCTTACAACTTCGGCCGCATCATCGCCGCCGTCGGCGGGTTGCAAACGGCCACGCTGATGAACTTCTTCGATGGCAGTTTTCCCAAGGCCGGTTCGGTGCTGACGGGCATCTACCTGCTGGGGATCCTTCTCATCCGCTTCTGCCCCGAAACGCGCGGCCGGCCGCTCCCGGATTGATCCGGGACCCCGGCCCGAGGCAAGACCGGCCCCCTCGGGCCCCTCGCCAAGAGTCCGAGGACAGCCGGGGGAAGGGCATTGACATCCCCGGCACTGCCGCGGACAACTTCCGCCCGACATGAACGTTCTCGCCAACCAAGTGGCCGTGGTCACGGGCGCGGGCCGGGGCATCGGCCGGGCCATCGCGCTGAAGTTCGCCCATGCCGGCGCCGACGTCGCCTGTGTGTCGCGCACGGCGGACAACGCGGAAAAAGTCGCGGCGGACGTGCGCGCGCTCGGCCGACGGGCGTGGGCTTACGCGGTCGATGTGGCCGATGCCGCCGCCGTGGCCGCCGCCGCCGAGCGCATTCTCGCTGATGCCGGCCGGGTGGATGTGCTGGTCAACAACGCCGGCATCACTCGGGACGGGCTGCTCATGCGCATGAGCGACGAGGACTGGGATGTGGTGCTGAACACCAACCTCAAGGGCGCTTTCTCCTTCACCAAGGCCTTCGCCCGCACCCTGCTCAAGCAGCGGTCGGGGCGAATCATCAACGTCGCGTCTGTCATCGGCCTCATCGGCAATGCCGGCCAGTGCAATTACGCCGCGAGCAAGGCGGCGCTTATCGGCTTCACCAAGTCCGTGGCGCGGGAACTCGGCTCCCGCGGCATCACTGCCAACGCCCTGGCACCGGGCTTCATCGAGACGGACATGACCGCCGCACTCGATGAGAAGACCAAGACGGAGCTGTTACAGAAGATTCCGTTGAACCGGCTGGGCCAGGCCGACGACATCGCCGAAGCCGCGCTGTTCCTGGCCGGTCCCGGCGGTCGTTACATCACCGGCCAGGTGCTGACGGTCGATGGCGGCATGGTGATGTAGAGGAGCCGAGTTGATCGGGGCCGCCGTCGATCCGAGGGCCCCGCCGGCCCTTGGCGCCTAGGGAGCCCGGTGAGGCACGCCGGCTGAGGGATCCGGGATCATGTCCGTTTTTCCCTGGAAAGGATGAGTCAACCCGGATTCGCCTTGCGGCACTGGCGGCAGGGAGAACCAGAAGGTGGAACCTCGCCCGACTTCGCTGCGAAAGCCGATCCGCCCTCCCATCAACTCGACGAGGCGCTTGCTGATGGCCAGCCCCAGTCCTGTGCCCCCGAACCGGCGGGTGGCCGTGGAATCGGCCTGAGTAAACTTTTCGAACAGGAGCACCTGTTTCTCGGCCGGGATGCCAATGCCCGTGTCGATGATGGAGACCCGGGCCTGCCCTTGGCCGCCGTCGGGCGCAGGCTCCACGAGCACGTACACGCTTCCCCGCTCGGTGAATTTGAGGGCGTTGCCGATGAGATTCAGCAGCACCTGCCGCACGCGGCCCGGATCGCCCAGCACCCGACAACCCTCCGACGCCGTGCATTCGATGGACAGGTCCAGACCCCGTCCGCGTGCCTCGGGCTTGAGCAGATTCACCACGTCACGGCCGCAGCTTTCGAGCGACAACGGCACACGCTCGACCGCCATCCGATCCGCCTCGAGCCGGGAGAAGTCGAGGATGTCGTTCAAGATCGTCAGCAGCGCCTCGCTGGAGGCCTGAATGGTTTGCACCCAATCCCGCTGCTCCTCGTTCAACTCCGAGGCCAGGAGCAGATGGAGGAAGCCGAGCACGCCGTTGAGAGGCGTGCGTAGTTCGTGACTCACGATGGCGAGGAACTCGCTTTTGGCGCGATGAGCGGCGTTGGCCTCGTCCGCCAGTTGCATGGCGGCATCAAGGGTGCCCTGGAGCTTGGCCGTGGCCTCCTCCGCGGCGTCACGGGCCTGGACCAGTTCCCGTTCTCGCGCAGCGGCCCGCTGTTCCGCTTCGCGGCGGGCCGCGCGTTCGGCGTCCAACTGGGCCCGGCAGCATTCGATCTCACTCATGACCTTGCCCAAGTCCAAGACCGGATGCCCGGCAGGGTCGCGATTGCTTTACCCATGCTCATGCCGCGTTTGCAGGGAAAGGCTCCCAAGCCGACGACGCCCCCGGGAGGGGCGTTTCCCGTGCTGGGTATCGGCGTAAATGCACCAGTGTTTAGCTCCAACTTTGGAGCCTGCGCCGGTCCGCGCAGACGCGGCCGCACTGGCTTCTCTGGCTCACAGCACGAAGCCGCGCCAACGGGCGTTGCCGCCACCCGTCGCCCCGGGCCTCGCCCTGCAGGCCTTGGGTGCGAACCACAGAGCCATCGGCAAACGGTAGCGGGAGAGCGACTGCCGATCAGTCCGGCCGGGAGAACGCCCCTTCGCCTTGCCGGCCGGGATCACCGCGCCGGTTCCGCGCCTGCAGCAGTTGATCGAACTTGCGCCGCTGCTCGGCAGTGAGTTCGTCGCGCAGTTGCCGCACCGTGCGCCGAAATTCGTCCCGCAGTTCGGGATCCACCAAGGCCATGATCTCGCGGTTCCGTTCCTGGCTTTCCCTGAGAATGGCATCGACGCGGGTCCGCTGCGCCTCAGAGAGCTGAAGCTCGCGCGTCATCCGGCCGAGCATTTCGACCCGCAGCCGCTGGGGCGGAAGAGGCGCCTGAACCGATGGCGGCCGCCCCAGCAGGGCTTTAACCCCGAGGGCTCCCGTGAACAAGCCGGCCAGGAAAATGACCAGCGTGGCGCAAATGACTTTCCAGGCGCTCACCAGCCGGTCTCCAGTTCGCCGCCCGGGGCCAAAATGGTCTGCTCCAAATCGTCGTAAAAGTCCATCCCAAGCTCAGATCCGGTTGCGGGCCACCAGGTGGTCGCGCTCACGACGGCAGCGAGGACCACGCTGGCCAACGCGCCGCGCCAGAGGGACTCCGCCCACCACGCCCACGCATCCAGCCGGGAGGCCGCCCTCATCCGGGCCATAACCCGTCGCTCAAAGCCGGGGGGCACGGAATCATCCACAGGGATCGCCTTCGCGGCGGCCCGCAACTTCTTCCACAAGGGCGTCGAATTCATTCGGCAGATGGCTCAGACGAAGCGGAAGCCAGGCAGGTTACACGTACTTGTCCCGGGCCAGCTTCGCGAGCCATTTTTTCATCTCGGCCCGGGCCCGAAAGGCCCGGACTTTTACCACGGCAACGGACCAGCCGGTCAGGGCAGAAATCTCCTTGACCGTCCGGTCCTCGATCTCCAGCAGCGTGATGATGAGCCGTGCGGACGGCGAGAGCTGCTCCAGCAGGCGTGCCACCAGTTGTCGGGCCGCGTCCGCGTCTTCCTCGGAAGCATCGGGGTCACTGCGGTATCGATCCAGCCAGTTTTCCTCCGCCTCGGTGAGGTCCGTGAAGGGCGTTTCCCGGTTTCGTCGGTGAGCACGGAGAAAATCGTAACAAGTCCGCACCGCCAGGCGCATCAACCAGTGCTCGAACGGGGCGTCGCCTCGAAACGTGCCCAGGCGTTGATAGGCCTTGAGCCAGATTTCCTGAGCAATGTCCTCCACCTCGGACTCGCGTCGCGCATAGCGACGAACGGTGGCAAAGACCCGCGGTGCATGCCGGGTGATCAGTTGTTCAAAGAGCGGCTCGTCGCCCTCCAGGACGGCCCGGATGAGTTGCTCATCGG
>DATLZF010000565.1:0-11690 GCA_035574135.1 Candidatus Methylomirabilota bacterium | reverse complement strand
TGGCGGGATGTTGGTGGTGGCTCCGCCCGAGTGCGCGGCTCGAGCCGCTGCGGGTCCCGCCGACGAGTACCTATGTAGTGGAGGTCGGTCCGTGCGTGCGAAGTCGCGGTCACACCCCGCCCGGAGAAGCCGTCACGGCATCCGGATCGCTCCCACCTTCGGGGGAAATGGCCCAGGTGGATCTGTGGCGGCGACGGGCGCTGGCGGCGGAGGGGCGGGTGCTCGAGGTCACGGACGCGGCGTGGGCGCGTGTGCTCCCGCTGCTGGCGGAGGTGCTCAAGCTGCGGTTGTTCCGTTGGCTCACCGACCAGCGAAATCACTTGATCGCCACCCAGCAGGCCGGTACTCGGCAGATGATCGAAATGGAGCGGCGCTTGGGGGAATTGCAGATGCAGTTTCAGGTTCGGCTGCAGCAGGATCAGGATCGAATCGCCGAATTGGAACGGGAAGTGGCGGTGAAGGAGCGGACGATTCGGGACCTGTTGCGCGTCCAAGCCCGATCGCAGTCGCCGTCGGTGGAGCCGTAACCGGTATCTGGGGGGGCGACTCGATTTTGACGAGGGCCGCGGGGGCGCCGGTTTCCAAGTCGTGGGTTGGGCGCCGAACTGGAGTCTGGCGTTCCTGTCCGGGCGCCGCTGCCGATCGCCCGTGGGCCGATCTGAGCCTTGCCAACTATCCGGTGCCGTCCTAGCGTTCGCGCCAGAGTCCGGAATTTATGAAGCGACGTTTTTTTTACGGAGTCCTCGTCGGGGTGCTGGGGTTGAACCTGCTTTTTGGCGCCTACGTTTTTTACGTCTCGAACCTGCGGGGCGCCGAGGCGGACGAGGCGTATCCCAACCTGAAGCTTTTCTCGATCGTCCTCGACCGCGTGCGCAACGATTACGTGGACGGGGACAAGCTTACTTATCAGGAACTGATCCAGGGCGCGCTCAAGGGCATGTTGGGCACGCTGGATCCGCACAGCGAGTTCATGGACGCGGCCAAGTACGACGAGCTGAAGAAGGACACGCAGGGCGAGTTCGGCGGCGTGGGCATTGTGGTGTCGATGAAGGACAACTGGCTGACCGTGGTGGCGCCGATGGAGGATACGCCGGGTTTCCGCGCGGGCATTCTTTCGGGCGATCGCATCATCAAGATCGACGGGCGAAGCACCGAGAAGATGAGCCTGCCCGACGCCGTGAAGCGGTTGCGCGGGCCGCCGGACACGGAAGTGGTGATCACCGTGCACCGGCCTTCGAACAATGTCATTCGCGACATTCCGCTCAAGCGGGCCCACATCAAGGTGGCGACGGTGAAGGATTTGTCCGGACGGAACGAGTTTCCCCTCGATGAGAACAAGCTCGGTTACGTGCGGCTGGTCCAGTTCGGCGAACAGACCGCGTCGGACCTCGACGCTGCGCTGGCGAAGATGGATGCGCGGGGTCTGGAGGGCCTGGTGCTGGATTTGCGGGACAACCCGGGGGGGCTCCTCGAGCAGGCCGTGCAGGTCTGTGAGCGCTTCCTTCCCCGCGGCCAGTTGATCGTCTCCACCGAAGGGCGCGATGCCAGGCAGCACATGGAGTATCGGGCGAAGGGCCGCGAAAAACGGATCAACGTGCCCGTGGTGGTGCTGGTCAACAATGGCAGTGCCAGCGCCTCCGAGATCGTTGCCGGGTGTCTGCAGGACTGCGCAGCCCGGGGGATTTGCAAGGCCGTGATCATGGGCGAGCAAACCTTCGGGAAGGGCTCGGTGCAGAGCATCCTGCCCCTGCCCGAAGGCTCGGCCCTGCGGCTGACGACCGCCAAGTATTACACTCCCAGCCACAAGGTGATTCACGAGCGGGGGATCACGCCGGACAGCATTGTCCCCATGACCGACGAGGAAACGCGGGACATTTTCCTCAAGCGCACGCCGGGAGGCGTCGAGGCGCTGCCCGAGGCGGATCAGGAGCGGGTGCGCAATGCACGAGATCCGCAATTGGAGCGGGCCATCGACCTGCTGAAGGGGCTCGTGCTCTATTCCAAGCGCGTGCCGGTGCCGGAGCGCCGGACCAAGGGTGACAAGGTGGCTTCCACGCGGTGATTCACCGCCTCGCGGCCCGCTCAGGGGCTGCGGGTGGGTTGGTCGGCGGACGCGCGCAGCATCTCGTCAATGACTCGGCGGAACTCCTCCAACCCCGGCGCCGGGACGATGATCGTGTCGCGCCGCCCACCGACATCCTCGGTGATCCGCAGAAACCGGCCGCGGGGATTCTCCTTGAGAGCGAAGACAAAGCCCTTTCTCTCGATCTGAATCCGCTCGGTCTTGATGGTTTCCTCTTGGGCGGGCGCCGGCCGGGAACCTGAGACAGCACCACCCGAAGGCCCGAGGGCAGGGGAACGCTCGTCGGAGGTCATAGCCTGTTTTCCTTTCGAGGGCTGAAGGCCCTTTTAATGAGTACAGGCTCAACAGTTGGCTTTTCGGAGTGAAAGTCAACCGCGGAATTTGGCGGCGCTGACGAACCGCGTCCCGGTATCCAGCGAAGTGATCCGCCAAAAATAAGCCGCCACGCCGGCGATGACGACAAGGTTCATGACCTGCGAGATCCCGTGCCAGGTGCGAAAGGACCGTGCAGCCTGGGTTTGTTGCTCGGCGCTAAAATAGCCGGGCCGGGCGTACTTGACCTGGTGCATCCGCTTGAGCCGCGGTTGCAGCCACAGCCCTCCGATGAGGCTCAATCCCAGCACCGCAACCAGCGTGGCGATCATCCATCGCTGCATGTTTCGGCCCAGATAGACCCATTCCGCCAGCGCGTGCATGATGGCAAGGCCACCGCAGAGGAAGTGCAGCACGAAGTAGCGTTCCAGCACGATTTGCGCGGCCAGTCCCGCGTACACGTCTCCCAGCAGCCGCTTCATGGCGGGAGAAAAAAAAGCGGGCCCCACGGCCACGGTGAAGAAGAGAGCTGCCCCGAGCCAGATGGCGGCGTTGAGTGTGCCGATGAACCGCAAGAACTGGATCACCCGGCGACGGTAGGGGAATCCCGCCACCGTGCCAAGCCCCGAGTGCACACGGGCACGTGCGGGAGAGGCGGCGACGCGCCGGCGCGGGAACTCAAGCCGCCGCTTTGTCAGTCTTGCGGCGGACCAAGGGCTTGCTTTCGCCCAGCACAGCCCCGGGTGTGATCTGGATGGCGGCCACGTCTTCGCGACTCGGCACCTCGTACATCACATCGAGCATCAGCTTTTCCAGCAGGCTGCGCAGGGCGCGGGCACCCGTCTCCTTCTTGATCGCCTGCCGCGCCAATTCGCGGATCGCTTCGGGCGTGAATTCCAGTTCCACGCCCTCCATCGACAGGAGTTTGGTGTATTGCTTGATGAGGGCGTTCTTGGGCTCCGTGAGAATCTGGACGAGCTGATCTTCGGTAAGCGGGTCCAGGGTCGTCACCATCGGCAGCCGTCCGATAAACTCGGGAATGAAGCCGAACGTCAGCAAATCCTCGGCTTCAACGTGGCGGAGGATTTCATTACGTTCCAGCTCGGAGCCGTGGTCGGGTCCTGCCGCAGTGAATCCCATCACACGGTGGCCCAGGCGCCGGTGCACGATCTTCTCCAGGCCGACGAAGGCGCCCCCGCACAGAAAGAGGATGCCGCTGGTGTTGACGCGAATGTATTCCTGCTGCGGGTGCTTGCGGCCGCCCTGGGGAGGCACGTTGCACACGGTGCCCTCCAGGATCTTCAACAAAGCCTGCTGCACCCCTTCGCCGGAGACATCGCGGGTGAGGGAGGGGTTGTCTCCCTTGCGCGCGATCTTGTCGATTTCGTCGATGTAAACGATGCCGCGCTGGGCGCGTTTCACGTCGTAGTCGGCGTTCTGGAGCAGACGCAGGATGATGTTCTCGACATCCTCGCCCACGTATCCGGCTTCGGTCAGCGTGGTGGCGTCGGCGATGGCGAAGGGCACGTCGAGAATCTTGGCGAGCGTCCGGGCCAACAGCGTCTTGCCCGAGCCGGTGCTGCCGATGAGCAGGATGTTGCTTTTCTCCAACTCGACTTCGTTGCTGGCGGGCGTGGCCCACTCTTCCTGCCCTTTGCCGGGGGCCTCGTGAAGGATGCGTTTGTAATGGTTGTGCACGGCCACGGACAGCGTCTTCTTGGCGTGCTCCTGCCCGATGCAGTACTGATCGAGGTGGCGCTTGATCTCGGCCGGCTTGGGCACGCGGTACGCGGGGGGGTGAACCTTCTTCGGCTCGTTGGCGAATTCCTTCTCGAGCACGCTTTTGCAGAGCAGCACGCAGTTGTCGCAAATGTAAACGCCGGGGCCTTGGATGAGCTTGCGGACCTCGGCGTGGGATTTGCCGCAAAAGCTGCAGAGGGTGATGTTCGTCGGACGAGCCATGGGTGGGTCACTTTTTGTCGCTGAGGGCCGTGATTTCCTTCCTGGACTGCACTACTTCATCGACCAGCCCATAGGCCTTGGCCTCCTCGGCCGACATGAACCGGTCGCGATCCGTATCCCGGCCGATTTCTTCGATGGATCGATTGCAGTGTTTGGCCAAAATCTCGTTGAGCCGGTCCTTGAGCCGCAGGATTTCCCGGGCCTGAATGCTGATGTCACTGGCCTGACCCTGCACGCCTCCCCACGGTTGGTGGATCATGATGCGCGCGTTGGGCAGCGCGTAACGCTTTTTGGCGGTGCCGGCGGCCAGGAGGACGGCACCCATGCTGGCCGCTTGCCCGATGCAGTAGGTGTTCACATCGCAGGTCAGGAACTGGATAGTGTCGTAAATCGCCAGCCCGGCGGTCACGCTGCCGCCCGGGGAATTGATGTAAAAATGAACGTCTTTCTTCGGGTCCGTCATCTGCAGGAACAACAACTGTGCGATGATGAGGTTGGCAACCGTGTCATTGACCTCGGTGCCGAGGAAGACGATTCGATCCACCAGCAGGCGCGAATAGATGTCGTAGTGCCTCTCGCCGCGGCCGGTTTGTTCGATAACGGTGGGGTAAGGAATCGCCGAGTTGTTGACCATAGAGTGTGTTTGGTTTGTGGGCGCAACCTAGCCAAGGGGCTACATAGCGTCAAGCGTGGCACTTGCGGCACACCGCTCCGGTGAATCCCCGAGACCGGCCCACCGCCCGTCTCCGGCTCGCTTTGTATCCCACCCGGCTGGCGGTCGCACCGCTGGTCAACGCGTTGTTGTCGGGCACGGTGTCATTCCCGTAGTCTCCAACTCATGTCCGAACCCTTTGATCTCGGTTCCTTCCCGGCGGTGCGGCCCCGGCGACTGCGCCAATCCGCTGCGTTGCGCCGGCTGGTGGCGGAACACCGGCTCGACGCGCACCAACTCGTGTTGCCCCTGTTCGTGTGCCCGGGGCGCAAGGTGCGACGGCCTGTGGCATCCATGCCGGGCGTGTTCCAATTGTCCGGGGACGAACTGCTGCTCGCGGCGGAGCAGGCGGTGAGGGCGGGGGTGCGGGCCGTCATCCTGTTCGGTCTGCCGGAACGCAAGGATGCGCGCGCCTCGGGTGCCTATGCTCGCAACGGCGTGGTACAACAAGCCGTGCGTCTGCTCAAGGCCCGCCTGCCCGAGCTGCTGGTCATCACCGACGTCTGCCTGTGCGAATACACCTCTCACGGCCACTGCGGTCTGGTGGAACGCCGGGGGCGGCGGGCATCGGTGCTGAACGATCCCACTCTCAAGCTGCTGGCCCGCACGGCCCTCAGCCACGCCGAAGCGGGTGCCGACCTGGTGGCGCCCAGCGACATGATGGACGGCCGGGTGCGGGCCATTCGGCAGGCTCTGGACGCGGCAGGGTTCGCGGACCTGCCCATCATGTCCTACGCGGCGAAGTATGCCTCGGCATTTTACGGCCCTTTCCGCGAGGCAGCCCAGTCGGCCCCGCAATTCGGCGACCGCCGCAGCTACCAGATGGACCCCGCGAACGGGAACGAGGCACTGCGCGAAGTGGCCTTGGACCTGGCCGAGGGCGCGGACATCGTGATGGTCAAACCCGCGCTGGCGTGCCTGGACATCATCCATCGCGTGAAAGCCCGCTTTGGTGTGCCCACGGCGGCCTATGCCGTCAGCGGCGAGTATGCCATGATTCAAGCCGCCGCCGCGCGCGGTTGGATCGACGAACGGGCCGTTACCCTCGAAACGCTCCTGGCCATGCGTCGGGCCGGGGCCGACATTTTGATCACTTACGCCGCCGTCCAGGTCGCTCAGTGGCTCAAGGCATCCTCGGAATCCCCGTCATGACCACCATCGAAGTGGCGGCAGGACTGGTGTTTCGGGCGGGTCGGCTCTTGATTACCCAGCGGCCCGCCGGTGGGCATCTGGCCGGCCTGTGGGAGTTTCCCGGTGGCAAACGGGAGCCGGGAGAATCGTTCGAGGAATGCCTCCGTCGCGAGTTGCTCGAAGAGGTGGGCATCGAAGTGGACATGCTGGAGACGGTCGAATCGATTTCGCACGACTACCCGGAAAAACGGGTGCGCCTCGAGTTTCTGCGCTGTCGTTGGCGGGCCGGGGAACCGCGGCCCTTGGGCTGTGCAGCCGTGGCCTGGGTGGGGCCGGCGGATTTGACCCGTTACGAGTTTCCAGCGGCAGACGCCCGTTTGTTGCGGCGATTGACAGAGACGCCGGCCTGGTGGGAGTGAGTCCCCTCGTCAACCGAGCAACTCCAGTTGTTCCGCCCGGCCGGGCACGCGAAAAGAAGCCGTCGAAAGTTCAAGCCGCTGCTGATTCAGTCCGGTGCGGCGGCAGGACACCCTAAACATCTGTTGGATTTGTTCGGCCCACGGACCTTCCCCCCTCATGCGCGTGCCGAAGCGGGGATCATTCAGCTTGCCGGACCGCACGGAGCGCAGGCGGTTCAGCACCTTGTCTGCGCGGTCCGGGAAATGGCGCCGCAACCATTGTTCAAAGAGATCCTTCACCCCGTGGGGCAGGCGCAGGACGACGTAACCGGCGTGCTGCGCGCCGGCCTCGGCGGCCGCGCGCAGGAGCGCGGGCAGTTCGTGATCCGTGAGGCCGGGAATGACCGGCGCCGTCATCACTCCCACCGGCACACCGGCAGCGGCCAACGCGCGCATGGCGGCCAGGCGATGCTCCGGTCGCGAGGTGCGCGGTTCCATCCGGCCGGCCAGTTCGGCGTCGAGCGTGGTCAGGGAGATGAACACCACCACGGCTCGATGTCGGGCCAGCTCCCGCAGCACATCGAGATCGCGCGTGACCAGGTGGTTCTTCGTCACGATGCCCACCGGGTTGCGGAACTCGGCCAACACTTCGAGGCAACCGCGCGTCAGGCGCAGGCGTCGTTCCACCGGTTGGTAGCAGTCCGTCACGCCACTCAAGGCGATGACCTGCGGCTTCCACTTCGGCGAGGCCAGTTCCTTTCGGAGCAAGGCGGGTGCGTCGGTCTTGACCATGATGCGCGTCTCGAAATCCAGCCCGGCGGAGAATCCCAGGTACTCATGGAACGGCCGCGCGTAACAATAAATGCAACCATGCTCACAACCGCGATACGGGTTGATGCTGGCGTCGAAGCCCAGGTCCGGGCTGTCGTTGTAGTTGATGATCGTGGCGGTGGCGTCGCGCAGGAACCGGGTCGTCGGCGCTGCCTCCTCCGCCGGACCCAGATCAGGGTCCGGCTCGAGATGAAGCATCTCGAATCGATTGGCCGGATTGCTGGCCGCTCCGCGACCATGCCAGCCCGTGTTGGCGCCCGAGTGATCCATGCCGGCAAGCATAGGCCGCCGCGTGCCGTCCTGCCACGGGAGAGTTGAGTTCGCTCTCGACTCCGCCCGGCAACGAGGATCGCGCGTGCGCGGGAAGGACATCCACGTTTCCCTCGTGATTCGACGCGGCCTGGAACGCTGGCGCGGCGCGCGGCTGCATGAATCCGGTCGTGCCCCCCCTCGCGTCCGGCGAGTCGCCGCTGGTGTCCCTCGTCATCCCAATGCTCAACGAGCGGGAGGGCGTCAAGCTGCTGTTCGATCGGCTGCGGGGCGCGCTGTTCGGGGCGGCCGTGGTGGCAAAGTTCCCGTTTTGGGGCCGGCATCTGGCGCCCGTGCTTCCCTTTCTGGTGGCTCTGGTGGCCGTGGCACTGCGGGGTGGTGGGATCCCGGGTGGCGGCGGTGCAGGGTGGTGCGAGCGGGTGCTGGCAGGGGCGCTCTGCGCGCTGCTACTGGGATCAAGCCCGCTCCTGCACTGGAGCCCGGCTCTTCGCAAGGACGATGATCGCCCCCCGCCAACTGACCGTGCGGCTCCTTGCGGCCGGGCGCGTGGTGTGGTGGTGTGCCGATGCCGAGGAGTGCGCCGAATACTACGGCCTGACGCAACGCCGGGCGGAGGAACTCGGATGTCGGTTGGTCAACGCCTACCTGCCCAAGGCGGAGAGCGCTGAACAGTGGCCGGCGCCGGACGCCGTGTTTCTCTCCAAGGGGGACATCCATGATCCCGAAAACCTGTTGGGCCATTATCGGGAAAAACACCGCCTTCAGGCGGCAAGGCGGCTGCCGGCGTTTGAAGTTTTCGTCCGGCCGGATCCGGCCTTGATGGCGCTTGTGGCGACGGATTGACTTCGATTATGGGGGCGCACAAGGCACCGCGGGTTTCGCGGCGGTGACGAAGGGCGTGCCCGGGCTCCGTCATTTCCGCGCAATCAGCGTCAGCCGTTGCCACCACCATGTGATCTGGCCGTCTTCCTCCGCCAGGCGGAACAAACGACGCGCCGAAGGGGGCGCGTTCCTGACCAGTTCCAGCACCTTGCGGCGGTTCTCCGTCGGGGTCGCGGCGGTTTCGAAATACCAGTTCAGGTCGGGCTGTTCGAGCGGCTTTAGTTCCGCGTGGATCACCTCCAGGCCGTGGCGCTGGCACAGTGCCGTCCAGGCGCTCGGCGTCAGGAATCGGTTGTGGCTGGGATCGCGCAGTTTCTCGACCTGGTGCAACCATTCCTCGGCCTCGGGTTGGCCATCCATGACGGAGCCGTCAATCAGCAGGAACCAGCCCTCGGGGCGAAGAACGCGGGAGACTTCGCGCACGAATTGATCCGGCGAACTGAAATGGTGAGGCGCCACGCGGCAGGTGACCAGGTCGAAGCTGGCCGGCGCGTAAGGGCAGCTTTCCGCCGGGTGCTGGCAGGTGACGACGTTCAACCCGCGCTCGCGCGCCGTGGCCGCCGCGCGGTCGAGCATGGGCTGGGCGATGTCGGCCAGCGTCACGCGGTGCCCCAGGCGGGCGAGCAGCAGGCCCGTGTGGCCGGCGCCCGTGGCGAGATCGAGCACATCGGCTCGGGCCGGGAGCTGGATGAACTCCAGGGCGGCCCGCACGTCGTCCACGTTTTCGAGGATGTGGCCGCGGCCGTAGCGATGGCTCTGGCGGCCGAACTGTTCCCGGGCAGCGCGTTGGACGGGGTTCAATTTCATGGGCGTTCCTAGAACGGGTTGACCGAGCGTCGCATGTATTCGGTGCGGACAAAGCCGAAGCGTTCGTACAGCGTGTGCGCGTCCCGCGTGCGCAGACACTGAGTGAGGGTCTGACAATCGGGATGTTGCAGGAGGGACTCCACGAGCCACGAGCCGAGGCCGATCCCGCGGTGGTCTGGCGCCACAATGACGTCGCACAAATAGGCGAACGTGGCCCGATCTGTCACCGCTCGCGCAAAGGCGACCTGCCGGCCGCGATGATACACGCCCAGGCACACGGAGTGGTGGATGGCGCGTTCGATCTGGGCTCTGGACCGGTTGGCGGCCCAATACGTGTCGTGCAGGAGCCGACAGATTTCGTCGAGATCGAGCCGTGCTGGATCGTCGCTCAACGTGTATTCGCCTCGCCTCGATTCCTGGACCGGCCTGCTGGCCTGCGCTTCGCTCATGCGCACGATACCTTCGGCCGAATGCCGACCGCTGACAAGCATGGCGAGGGCCGAGGGCGCGGCGTGATCAAGTGGCGGCGCGAACGGCGCCGTCGTCATTGCCCGTGCGGTGGCCGGATGGGATGCGGTAGGGCCACCGCGTTGCGGGCCTGCAAGCGTGTGGGAGTGGTGCCCTCCCGTGCCGAACATGGTCGCCGCAGTTGATCCCGTCCGCAGAAACGGGATTCGCCTCAGACGCAGATGGGCGCGCGCGAATCCAAGAATTCCTCTTGGCTTCCCTCTCTTCGACCTTACACTGCGGGGCCGTGAGACGAACTCCGGTGGTGACGCGACGGTTTGCAGAGGAAGACCTGGCACGGCAGGCGGCGGGATGGCCCGCAGCCAGGCCGGATCAGCGCGTTTTCTCCCGACCGGCCTGAGCGCCCGGCCCTCATCGACCTCCCTTCGCTCCTTGAGCCTCCCCTTTCCATTTTGATCTATGGACGTGAAACTTCCGAAGCTGGGTGAAAGCGCCGAGGGCGGCGTGGTGGTGAGCGTGTTGGTGGCCGAGGGCGATCAGGTCGCCCAAGGCCAGACCATCCTGGAACTGGAAAACGAAAAAGCCGTGGCCCCGATCCCCGCGCCGGCGGCCGGCACGGTGGGCAAAATCCGGGTCAAGGCTGGCGACCGGGTGACGGTGGGCCAGGTGATTCTCACACTCAACGAAACGGGCGCAGCCAGTGCAGAGCCCGTCGTAGCGACAGCGGTTCCCCGCAAGCCGGCGCCCGGTGCGGTCAGACCGGTTCCCGCAGCCGTCGAGCCGGAACCGGACGCGGAAGCGGAAGGGGGCGAGGAAGCGCCGGCGGAGGGCCCCATGCCCGCGGCGGCGCCCTCGATTCGCAAGCTGGCGCGTGATCTGGGGCTGGATTTGCGCCGCATTCGCGGATCGGAACGCGGCGGGCGCATCGTGCTCGCCGATGTGCGGGCTTACATTCAGCGGCTGCAAAAGCTCGCGGCGGCACCCAAGCCGTCGCCCACGGCTCCGACGGCGCGACCCGTGGAAAGTATTGACTTCTCCCAGTGGGGGCCGGTGTCCCGCCAACCGCTCTCGCCTCTGCGCAAGGTCATCAGCCGTCGCATGGCGGAGAGCTGGAACGCCGTGCCGCGTGTCACCCAGTTCGACGAGGTGGACATCACCACGCTGATGGACCTGCGCAAGAAGTTCGCGCCCGAGTACGAGAAGAAGGGCGCCCGGCTCACGCTGACTTCCTTCGCCCTCAAAGCGGCGGCGATCACGCTCAAAAAGCACCCCATCTTCAACGCCAGCCTCGACGAAGCGAGCGGCGAGGTCGTGCTGAAGCACTACTATCACCTCGGACTGGCGGTGGACACGGAGCAGGGCCTGCTTGTCCCGGTCATCCGGGACGTGGACCGGAAAAGCCTGTTTGAACTGTCCCGCGAGGTGAGCACGCTCGCGGACAAGGCGCGCGAGCGCAAGCTCACCGCCGAGGAAATGAAGGGGGGTACGTTCACCATCTCGAATCAGGGTGGCATCGGGGGCGCGCATTTTACGCCGATTGTGAACGTACCCGAGGTGGCCATCCTCGGGTTGGGCAAGGGCGCCCTCAAGCCGCAGGTGCGCGAGGGCCGAATCGAACCCCGGCTGATGTTGCCCATCGCCATTGCCTACGATCATCGCCTGATCGACGGCGGCACGGCGGCGCGGTTCACGGTCGATCTGGCTCAGGCGCTGACGGCCTTCACGGAAGCGGACCTCAAATCGGGCTGAACCTGGCTGCGCTATTCCTATCCCTCTCATGGACCCCATCAAAACTGACATCGTAGTCGTGGGCGCAGGGCCCGGCGGGTATGCC
>DATLZF010000564.1:0-5869 GCA_035574135.1 Candidatus Methylomirabilota bacterium | reverse complement strand
TGCCCTCAACACCCTGCCCGGCATCCTCGTTTATGCCTTCCTCGTCACCATGCTTTGGTCCATCGGCATCAACGGAGACAACACCCTCGACGCCATTGTGGCGCCCATCTTCCTTCAGTTCCTGGCCGCCAACGTCGAGGCGATGGCCCAGGGACAAACCCCGCCCTATGTGACGGCGCTGGGCTTCTTCACCAGCTTCGTGAACGTGGGCGGCACCGGTGCGACCCTTGCGCTGGCCCTGATCATGATTCGTTCGAAGGAACCGGGCTATCGCAAAGTCGCGCGCATGTCGCTGCCCACGCAGTGTTTCGGGATCAACGAACCGATCTTCTTCGGCTTCCCCATCGTCCTCAACCCGGTGCTCATGGTACCGTATATCCTCAACGCGCTTCTGTTGACCGGCACCACCTACCTGCTCATGGAGTGGAACGTCCTCCAACGCCCCTACGTGAACGTGCCGTGGACCACGCCGCCGATTCTCGGGCACTACCTGGTGACCGGCGGCGACTGGAAGGCAGCGGTGTGGGGGGGCGTCTCGATCGGCCTCGCCATGCTCGTGTATCTCCCCTTCGCCCGCGCCGCCGAACAACAACGCCTCCGCGCCGAGGCGGCGGGCCGGGCCACCAAATGAGTGAGCGAGCCGGGGCGCCTCCTCGCTCGATCCCCTCCCTCGCGCTCGCCACCGAGCACCAGAGCCGCTCCCTCACGGAGCCTTGGGGCGGACCGCATGGTCCAGCGTCAGCACCCGGCTGGGATTTCGCCACACCCGCCCGAGGACCTTTCGGCCGGCCGCCGCCGGGCCGGTTGTAGCGGTGTCTTCGATGCCATAGACCCTCCGCCCGTCGGCCGCGCGGGCTTCGATCAAGTCCACCACCAGCGACGACGGCGCCGGGAACGCAACGTTTGTGTCTGCCCCGGCAGGCAGGACATAACACAGAGGCACCGCTTCGGGTGAAGGCGGCCGGGTTTGCAGAATGGTAGCTCCCTGCTCTTGCCCGATGAACAACGGCACCGACCCGGCCGGTGCCCGCCCACGTGGCATCGCGCAAAAGGCGACCCGCTCGATGTTCGTCCACGCCCCGGTCAGTTCGATGTCCTCACGCATCTGATACCGCCCCCCCGAGCCGGCCTCCCGCATCTGATACACCGGTGCCGGCAACGCCAGCCGCGGATCATCCAGCGCCAGGCGGTAGAGGATCTGATTGTAGTCGTAACGCGGTGTCCTCGCCTTCGCCCGCGAGAAGCTCGCCGTGTAGGTGCCCTCGAAATAAATCAGCCGACCGCCCTCTTGATCGAAGAAAGGGTGCTGGGTCGGATTGTAGAAGTTGTAGTCGTCATGGGCGACCACGCGTCGCGCAAACAACCATGGCCCCGTGGGCGTATCCGCTTCGGAAAACCACACCTCGCCGGCCGCCGAACTAACGAGCATCACCCAGCGCCGGCGAAAATCGTTCCAGCAAACCGAACCGCGCCCCGCCGGCACCGGGCGCCCGGTCGTCACATCGTGCAGATGAAGCCAGGATTCCTCCGGACGAAGGACGCCCGCGTCGATCAATTCCCGCACACGCCCCGGGTGCAGCCGGTCCGCACCGGCCTTCCACGCGTAGAGCGGCCGGCCCGTCGCGTCGCGGTCCAGCCGCGTGTCCCGACCGGCCAGCCTCCCTGCTCCCGCCACGCACGTGAACGCCTCGTAACTGCCCAGGTCCGCCAAACGCCTCCACTCAGCCCGCACCCGGTAGTTGGGATACAGGTAGAAATACTCGACGCCGTCCACGACCGCGCGGAAGGGATGAGACGAATCGTGGGATTCGCGCAGGTCCCACCGCACGCGCGACTCGAAGACTTCCTTTTCATCATTGAAGACCGCCAGGTGCCAGGCATGGGCGGGTCCAAGCTCCTTCTGACTCGCCACGCGCGCCACCAACCGCTCGCGGCCGGTGTCGTCCGGCAGCGTCATCACGCCTTCAATCCAGTGCAGGCCGGGACCGAAATCGGGGCACATGGGTTTGCTGAAGCCCGATGCATCCACGAAATAGCGCAGATCGATGCCCACCGCCGGGTCGAGTCCGCCGCGGCCGGGCAACTCGGAAGTTGCCCCCGAGACACCGAATTGGCCCAGCGGATAACTGACGCGCTCCGTATCGCCCCAAAACCAGTAGAGCCGGCCCCGATAGGGCGTCGCGACGACGGTGTCCTGCCCCATCACCTGTCCGTTGAGCGCAGGTTGGCGCAACGGCACCGGAGCATTCACCAGAAGGCTGTCGCGGTAGAGGCCCTGGCCCGTAACCCGATACAGCCGCTCGGCCACGTTCAGGCGCCGCACCCGGATCACTGCCGCCCCGCCCGCCACCGGGTTGAGTTTCACCCCCCGGTTGCCAAAGCCATCCGCCGGATGCTCGTAGCCGTGCCCGCCAACGTGGAAATAGACATCCTCACCCATCAAACCGGGTTCGAGAAAAGCGATGACTCCCGCGTTATCCGTCCAGCAGGAGATGTGATTCACGGTCCGCAATTCGATCAGGGGCACGCCCCGCCCCGTCTCCTGATCCACGACGGTAATGCGGAAGAAGTCATTCGTGGCCGCGGGACCCATTGTCGTCACCAGGGCGATCGCCGCCGCCAACGGAAGTGAGCATGGGAGCTTCATGGTCCGCGATGCCAGCATGGTCACGTCGGTCCTTTCCTGTCGAGCCGGGCTTCTCCCCGCGTCAGTTTACGACGTTGTAAGGGGGTTGCCCGAGCAGGACGCGGCGACAGTTCTGGCTGCCCTTGACCCGCATGTCCACCAGGCCCTCCTCGGAGTAGAACGCGGCGTGCGGGTTGAGAATGATGCGATCATGAGCCGGATGCGCCGGATCGCGCCAGGCGGCGATGAGGGGATGATCATCGGCCGGGGGCTCCGTTTCCAGCACATCGATGGCGGCGCCGCGCAGGTGCCCGGACGTCACGGCCTCCAGCACCGCCAATACGTCCACCACGCCGCCGCGCGCGGTGTTCACCAGGAAGGAACCGGCCGGCATCTTCGCCAGCGTGTCACGATTGATGAGATGTCGCGTCTCGGGAGTCAGCGGGCAGTGAAGACTCACCACATAGGATTGCCGGAGCAATTCGTCCAGTGTCTCCGCGCAGCGAATGCCGAGAGACTTGTCCCGCCCCTGCGGCACGTACGGATCGTAATAGACCACGTCCATCCCGAGCGCTTTCGCTCGCAACGCCGTGGCGGTGCCAATGCGCCCGACGCCCACCATCCCAAACACACGACCACGCAACCGATGCAGGGGCTGGACCTGCGTGTAGATCCACGGTCCCTGGCGGTGTTGCAGGCGGCTGTTCATGTAATGCACACCGCGCGTGAGGGCGAGCATCATGCCGATGGCCGAGTCGGCCACGTCCTCCGTGCCGTAGTCGGGCACGTTGGCCACGGCGATCCCGCACTCGCGCGCCAGCCGGTGATCCACGTTGTCGAAGCCCACGCCACACCGCACGATCAGCCGGCACTTCTGCAGCCGCCGAATCGTTCGCTCGGTGAGACTGATGAAGTGATAGAGCATGATGGCGTCGGCGTCTTCGATCCGGCCCTCCAGCGCGTCTTCCGAGAAAGCTTCGAGTGCGACAACCTCAGCCACGTCACCCAGCAGCCGGCGTTCATGATCGAGGGGTTCTCGGATGAAGTCGGTAATGACAACTTTGAAGCGCGGGCTCATGGGCGGGTCGATGCCCCAACGGCAGATTCCGGATTGGAACACGTCTGTTTCACCAGCACAAGATCGTGAGCCTGCGCGGCCCGTGCGCGCCCAGCACGAGGATGCGCTCGATATCACCCGTCCGGCTCGGACCGGTGATCAAGGAGATGAAACTCGGGAAGTCCGGCGCATAACGCTGCCGCAACCACACAAACGCGGCCGGCAGGTCCGGCAGCAACTGCTCCCGCCGCGCCAGGACCACGTGATGCGGCGGCAGCACGGACAACGCCCGGCCGCCCGCGCTGCGGGAGGTCACCAGCACGCTGCCCGTTTGGGCAATGAGCGCGTCGCAGGCCGTCAGCGCCGCGTCGCAGCGCTCCAGCTCGTGCTTGTCGTACCCGGCGTCGGTCCACAGCACCGGGCACCCGAGCCCTGCGCAGGCAGCATCGGTGAGCGCGCCGCGGTGACTGGCCACCCGCCGCCAGCCCTCGGCCTCGCGCAGGGCCGCCAGCCGGGCGTGGACTTCTTCCGGACTGTTCATCAATTGGAACTCTGCCCGCAGCGCGGCGCAGCATTCCGAAAACTGCCGGAGCCGTTCCTCTTCGGAATGCCCCACGGCCGGCAGCCAGCGCGCGGGGCCCGCGCCGGGTTCGCTCGCGACCACCGGTGAAGGTCCGTGCGCGCCCGGCTTCGCCGCCGGCACGCGCAGGGCTTCGCGAACGCGAGCCAGAATGATTTCGCGGGAGTTCATGCGCGGCGACGCCACCATTCCTTGAAGCTTTCCGGGGCCGGCGCCGGCAGATCGCGTGTGGCCGTCCACGGCCGCAGCGGATCCAGGCGTGTGCCCCGCAGCCGCCGCACCAGCGGGTCGAAGAAGCGCGCGAGTTCGAGGACGAACTGCCAGAGCGAGGGCGAATTGGCCACCCAGGCGAAGAGCCGGAAGGCCGTGCGTTCCCACCCCGCTGGATGGCGCTCCTGCGCATTGCGGCGGTTGTGCAGGAGGTGGTGATGAATGTCGATCTTGACCGGGCACGTTTCGCTGCAGGCGCCGCACAGGGAGGAGGCCGAGGACAGGTGCTTCCATTCCACCAGGCCGCGCAAGTGCGGCGTGATCACGCTGCCGATGGGGCCGCCGTAGGTGGTGCCGTAGGTGTGCCCGCCCACGTTGCGAAAGATCGGGCAGATGTTCAGGCAGGCGCCACAACGAATGCAGTGCAGGGCGTCCCGCTGCTCGGCATCGGCCAGCAGTGCGGTCCGGTGGTTGTCCAACAGAATGACGTGGAACTCCTCCGGCCCGTCGCACTCGCCCGGCTGTCGGCGACCGCTGTACTGGCTGTTGTAGCACGTCAGCGGTTGGCCGGTGCCTGCCGTGGCCAGCATGGGCAGCAGCAACGCCAGATCGTCGAACCGGGGGAGCACCTTCTCGATGCCGACCAGTGTGATCATCAACCGCGGAAGAGCCGCGGTCAGGCGCGCGTTGCCCTCGTTCTCGGTGATCGAGATCATCCCCGTCTCGGCCACGGCGAAGTTCGCTCCCGTGATACCGGCGTCGGCCTGGACATACTTCTGCCGCAGCACCCGGCGTGCGACCAGCGTCAGCTCCTCCGGGTTGGATGTGCGTTCGCTGCCGAGCTTGGCGTGGAACAGATCGCTGATCTGCTCGCGCGAGAGATGCATGGCCGGAAAGACGAGGTGGTAGGGCGGCTCTTGCTTGAGCTGGCAGATGTATTCCCCGAGATCGGACTCGATCACCTCGAAGCCGGCCGCGGCCAGCGCGTCGTTGAGATGAATCTCCTCGGTGGCCATCGACTTGGATTTGATGATGGTGCGAGCCCGCCGCTGCCGCAGCAGGTCAAGGATGATCGCGCGCGCCTCCTCGCCGTGGCGCGCCCAGTGTACCTGCGCCCCGCGGCGGATGAGGTTGGCCTCGAACTGTTCGAGGTACTGATCGAGGTGGTTGATTGCCTCCCACTTGGCCTCCGCCGCCGCCTGTCGCGCGGCCGGCCAGTCCTGAAACGACGCCTGCTGTTTTGCCCGGGTTTCCTGGTACTTGAGCAACGTGCGCTGGAGAAAAGCGCGCAGCGGCGCGTCGGCCGCAACACGGGCAGCGTCCTGTTCAAACTGGCGGGCGGCCTGGCTCATGCGTTGGCCAGCACCTCGGCCAGATGCAATGTCTTCGGTCCCCG
>DATLZF010000563.1:0-2165 GCA_035574135.1 Candidatus Methylomirabilota bacterium | reverse complement strand
CCTCGGGTTCGTAGAGGCCCCAGGCAAATTCCCCCATGCGCACCACGTTGACGCCCGCCTCCAGCATCAGCTCAAGATCGCGTTCCCAGCGCGCCTCGGGCGCCTCCGGCGATCCCGCCAGCGGGTAAACCCAATGCTCTGGATAGTAATCGACCCCGAAATACATGGCTTCAAGCCCAGCGCCAGGAAGCACTCTAGCCCCGGCCACCGCACAAACAATGTCAAATCCGGATGCCTCCGTTCCGCAAGACGCCTCGGCTGCCGCCGCTTCTCCGCCCCCCGGCCACGATGCCCGAATCGATGCGCAGTTGAATGGTTGCCTCCCAGCCGGACCCTGGCGTATGCTGGCCCAGCTTTGTCACGCGGCGTGGGGACCGCACGAGACGGTCTGCATGAGCGCCCTTACCATCTTGATCGCCGACGACCATCAAATGGTCCGGGAAGGGTTGCGGGCGCTGCTGAAAGCCGAAACCAACTTCCGGGTCGTGGGCGAGGCGGCAGACGGGCTCGCCGCCGTGCGACTGGCCCTACAGTTGCAACCCCGCATCGTGGTGCTCGACCTCATGATGCCGAAACTGCGCGGCCTGGAAGCCGCCCGCCAGATCCGGCAGCAGGCACCGCGATCCAAAGTGGTGATTGTTTCAATGTACGGCGACGAGGCTTTCGTCGTCGAAGCCCTGCGCGCCGGAGCCCACGCTTATGTGCTCAAGGAGGCGGCCGCCTCCGAGTTGATCCGGGCCATCCGCGAAGTCGAGGCTGGCCGGCATTACCTGAGTCCGCCGCTCTCCGAGGCGGCGATTCAGGCCTACAAGGAAAAGGCCGAAAAGATCGGCAGCCTTGACATTTTCGAGCAGCTCTCGCCCCGCGAACGGCAGGTGCTCCAGCTCACGGCCGAAGGCTACACCAGTGGCGAGATTGCCGCCCACCTCTCCATCAGTTCGCGCACTGCCGAGACCCATCGAGCCAACATTCTCCGCAAGCTCAACCTGCGCAGCCAGGCTGATATGATTCGTTTTGCCCTCCAACGCGGCGTGCTGCCGCTGCACAAACCCCCGCCGGAATCCTGAGCCGCCCGCCCCGCCGGGGCCAGCTATCCCTCCGCGCTCGATCTCCAAGCCCGTTTTCGTGCCGTCGCGCGCCGGCGGGCCATCCGCTCGGACGCCCGACGATACAGTTCGACCTGGGCCTCCAATTGACGCCGCTCCTCGCGAAGTTGCGCCAGATCGCACTCGAGCATGCGGCGAACCTGGACTTCCAAGCTGTAAAAGGTCGTGCGCGCGGCAAAGCCCCAGGCCGGATCCTTCTTAAATCCGGCCAACTGCCTTCGCAGGGCCCGACACGACGCCCGCAACTGTTTCGTAATCCGCTGCAACAGCGAGCACGAGGTGTGATCCGTCGTCCCCTTCTCATCGATCTCGCACAGGGTCAGGATCACCTCCAACTGCTCGACGTCGCCGGCGGCATAAGCCGCCTGCACCTGATGCCACCACTCGCGCTGCCGGGCCGTGATTTCCTTGCGGGCATCCGGGTGCAGAAGGCGCGCCAGCGCCCGATACAACTCCTTGAGTCGCGAAACTGCCTTCGCCGGGCGGTGCCCTTGCTCCGGCCGAGGCCGGTGCGGCGGCGGTGGCGTGCCAAACAGGTCCTCGAAGACCTCATCCGGCTCGCGCTCCTCCTCCGCGGTGAACTCCTCAGCCGCCGCGTCCGAAGCGGTGCCCGCATCCGCATTGCCGGGCCGGGCCGAAGCGGCGGCGGCATCCTCCACCGTTGGCCCGGCTCGTCGCGCCATGACGCGAGCGTAAGCCCGGCCCAAGCCGGCACCGCTGACGAATGCCTCCTGCTCCAGTTCAAACAGCAGCGCCAACAACTCCGCCCGTTTCCGGTCGGTCTCACGCAACTCCGTCAGCAACCATCCAAACGTGGAGTTGATCCAGCGGGCGAATCCCGGCACGTCCTCGCTCTGAAACCGCTCGACCTGCTTTCGGGCCCGCTCCAAATCGCGCAAGGCCCGCTCGTACTCCGCCTTGATCTTCCTCCGAGCGGCGGCGCCGTCGATCCGGATCAACGCCCGACAGTGATTGGCCCCGCCCGATGGACGATCTGCGGAGGCGGACTTTTTCCGTTGCGGACTCATCGGGTCGCCACCCATCGGTCGGGAGCGCCGC
>DATLZF010000562.1:0-6120 GCA_035574135.1 Candidatus Methylomirabilota bacterium | reverse complement strand
CGAAGTAGTACAGGGCGTTGGACAAACAGATGCCGAGAACCGCCTCGAGCCCGAAATGCCGGAGCATGAACGGGGTGTCCCAGCCCCAGCGCCCGGCCACCATCAACACGGGGGGCGCGGCAAAATGCGTGAGCGTACCCCCGACCGACACGTTGACGAACAACAGCCCGATCGTCCCGTAGGCCAGCCGCGACGATGGACGCCGCTCGAAGAATTGACGCGCCAGCAACAGGGCGGAGATGGTCATGGCCGCGGGCTCGGTGATCAACGATCCCAGCAGCGGACCCAGCGTGAGAATAGAAAACCACCAGGCCACCGGTGTGCCGCGTCCCACGCTCGCCACCACCCTCAGGCAGCTTTCAGCCAGGCGCAGGATGGGCCGGGTTGAGGAAATGGCCATGATCACCACCACGAAGAGCGGCTCGTTGTAGCTGAGGTGATGGTTGATGTAGTTGCGGGTCGGCTCGAATCCGACCTGGGTCACCATGACGATGAGCAGGGGCACGATCCAGATGCCGAAGACGGCCTCGACCTCGCCCAGGAAATGAAACAGTCGGGCGGTAATGCTCGCCTCATCCCGGGCATCGACGTAATTCCGCGTGCCGGCGGTCCGGCCCTCGCGCGCGAGGCGGGCCCGGTGTTCGTCCTCAATCTTGTGCGCGATGTGCCGGAAGCGGTGCGTGAAGAAGGTGTGGATGATGGCGCCGAAGAAGAGCAGGGTGGCAACGAGATTGAACGGTGCCTTTTCGACGCGGTTCCGCAACACGTCCACCACGCTGGTCAGATGCCGGTCGTTGTAGCTGTCCAGCGAAGGGGGAAACGACGGCTCCGCTGCCGTCGGCGCCGCCGCGCCCAGCGCGGCAAGCTGGACCAGGCCGATCAAGACGGCCAGCGTCGCCCAGCGAGTGAATCGCAGACGGCGCAAGCCGCGGACGGAGAATCCCCGGCGATCATTCATTGCGGCAGCTTCACGGTGCGCTTGAGGCGCGCGCTCTTCACTGCCGCGTCCACGATCTCCTGTCCGATCCGGCTGATGGGCAGGCTGACGGGGCCTTCGAGTGGCCGCCCGGTTGAGAGGCAATGGATGAGGTATTGCACCGGGTTCTGGTGTGGGGCCCTGGGAGCCGGCGCGGGGATGACGTGGGGCCGCGGCCTCTTGCGCGTCTGGACCGTGACGTAATCGTCGTAGTCGTAGCTGCTGATCGTGCCCTCGGTGCCGGCCACGATGAAGCCGCAGCGCGGCTGGGGCTGAATGGTCCACGGATCGGTGAAGGTGCCCCAGCGGGTTTCAAACTTCGAGAGGCCGTGAGCGTAGCGGGCGACCACGATGCTGTGTTCGTCCACCTCGAGGCCGGCTGGTTCGTCCACGATGGCGGTCACTTCGAGCGGGCGCCGGCCGCCCTGGTACCAGGTGCCCAGCGTGGTGCCGTAGCCGAGGTAATCGAGCAGGGATCCGCCGCCGTGGGCCTTCTTGTAGAACCACGAAGAGGGTTTTTCGCGCGCCACCTGCGCGGCGGTCTTCTCGTCCTTGTCCGCGCCGTGCCAGAGCGGTCCGCGATTGCCTCCGAAGTGCCAGACGTTGAGCACCTCGCCGATGTGGCCGGCCGCCACCAGCGCGTGGTTCTTGCGATGGGAGGCAACCCACTGGAGTGGCCAGTTGATCATCAGCGTGCGGTTCTTCGGCATGGCGGCGACCATGTCGTCGGCCTCCTTCAACGAAGCGGCAAAGGGTTTCTCGACCATGATGTGCACGCCGTAAGGGGCGACCTTCTTGACCCACTCGCCGTGCTTGGAGGCGGCGGGGCAGAGGATGACGATGTCGGGCCGGGTTCGCTCGAGGCAGGCGCGGTAGTCCGTGAAGCTCCGCTCGCGGGGGATGCGCAGCTTGCGAATGGCCTCCTCCATGCGGCCAGGTTGTTCGTCGCTGATCCCAACGAGTTCGACCTGGGGATGTTCGGTGGCGTACCGGAGCAGGTCGCCCATGTGGAAATGATCGAAGTTGATCCCGGCAATTCTCCAACGCTTCATAATTCGGTCATCGATTGAGTTGCTGCGGGCGGAGGGTAGGCCGGGAGTCGGGAGGGTTCCAAGTGCAAAGCGTGGCCGATGGGTGAAGCGAGGGGGGTGTCCGGTGCTTGCCTGTCGGTGGTGCGGCCGCTAGCCTCGCCGCATCGCAAACTCGACTCTCAACGACTGAATGATCCTATGGCTGAGGCCGCGCTCGTGACCCCGGTTCCGTCCGTGTACAATCGGAAAAATCCCTACCTTGCGGAACTGTTGCGGCAGGAGCCGCTGACGGGTCCGGGCTCGGCCAAAGACACGCGGCATTTTGTCTTCAGCCTGGCGGGCAGCGGCCTGCGCTACACGCCGGGGGATTCGCTGGCTGTGTTCGCCCGCAATCCTCCTGCGCTGGTGGACGAGGTGATTGCCCTGCTGGGCTTCGATCCCGAGGCGCTCGTCAACGATCCCAAGGGCGCCACCACCACGTTTCGCCGGGCTCTGTGGCAGTGTTTCATCCTGAATCGTGCGAACAAGAAGATCATGTTCGCTCTGGCCGAGCGCATTCCCCAAGGGGAACAACGCAACCGGCTCATGGAGATTGTGGACAACGATTCCGTCCTCAGCGAATACATCGCCACGCGGGACTACGTGGACATTCTGCGGGAGTTTGACGAAGTGCAGTTCGACGGCCTGGCGGACTTTCTGGCCCAGCTTTCGCCCATCTCGCCGCGACTGTATTCGATTGCCTCGTCCCTGGCGGTTCACCCGGACGAGGTGCACCTGTGCGTGGCCGTGGTGCGTTACGAGACGCACGGGCGAAAAAAAACCGGCCTGGCGTCGGGATACCTGGCCGACCAGGCACCGCTCGGGCGGAAGGAGATTCCCGTGTACGTGCAGGAGTCCCGGCATTTCCGGCTCCCGGCGGACGGCGGGCGGGATATCATCATGGTGGGGCCGGGGACGGGCGTGGCGCCCTTTCGGGCCTTCGTGGAACAGCGGGCGGCGGACGGAGCGCGGGGACGAAACTGGCTTTTCTTCGGCGAACAGCATCGACAGACGGACTTTTTTTACGAAGCCGAATGGCGGGAATATCAGCGCCGTGGCGTCCTGCACCGGCTGGATCTGGCCTTCTCCCGGGACCAGCCGGAGAAGGTTTATGTTCAGCACCGCATGCGCGCTCAGGCGCGGGATCTGTGGGCCTGGCTGCAGGGAGGGGCATTCCTCTACGTGTGCGGTGACGCGCATCGCATGGCCAAGGATGTACACCAAACCTTGATCGACATCGCCCGGACGGAAGGGGGGATGACACCCGAGGCGGCGGCCGCTTACGTGAGCGAGACGTTGATGAAGACGGAGAAACGATACTTGCGCGACGTGTATTAGGCCGGAGCCCGCGGACTTCCGGTCCGAGCCGTAACTTTCGGGCCAATTGGAGGTTAACCGTTTTGCCGACGAGCCGATGAAGGAGGGAACCGAACGGTCGTGACCTCGGCTCGTTAATGAAGATTCTGATCGCGGAAGACGATCTGATCGCGCGAAAGGTGCTCCGCGCTTTTCTTGAGAAATCTCACTACGAGGTGGAGGCGGTCGAAAACGGCGAGGCCGCCCTGAAGGCGTTGTCCGCGCCGGAGGCTCCGCACGTGGCCATCTTGGACTGGATGATGCCTTTGATGACGGGGCCCCAGGTGTGCGCGAAATTGCGGGCGGCGGTGAGGGGAATTCGGCCGTACATCATGCTGTTGAGCGCCAAGGGGGACAAACAGGACATCGCCACCGGCCTGGACGCCGGCGCCGACGATTATCTCACCAAGCCGTTCAACCCCCTGGAGCTGCTGGCGCGGCTGCGGGTCGCCAAGCGCACCATTGATTATCAACTGGAGCTGCAGAAGCACATCAGCGAGTTGGAAACCCTCGCCCAACGCTACAATCTCCTTGGGGAAATCGTCGGACAACAAGGGGAATGCGCTGGCGCCGAGGGATTCCAGAAAGCAGAGCCGGCCGAAGGAGCCCCGGCTGAAGCCCACGCGCCCGTCGAACTCACTGCGGACGAGATCGACGCCATCATCGTCCGCACTCTTGGTGAATTGGGGCTCGGCGAGGCTCGGGCCAGCCGCCACGTGCCCGAGGGACCGTACCGGGCCTCGTCCTTCACCGCATGGGCGGGAATGATCCTGGTGCGCGAGCAGGTTTGGATCGATTTTCTCCTGGAAGCGGATCCGGTGGCGGCGGCGGTCCTGGTCGAGCGCGCCCTGCGGCGCCGGGCGGCGAGCGAGCGCGAGGTGGCCGGCGTGCTGGCCGAGACGCTGACGCTGCTCAACTCCTCTTTCCGGGCCGCCCTGGTTGCGCGCGGGGGCGAAGTGCTCACGCCGATCATGTCCCGCGCTCTGCGCACAGACAGTTTGAACAAGCCGCCGCCGGTGCCGATGGATCGCGAGGTGCATTCCTATACGCTCTCCGACTTCTCCCTCGGGCTCACCGTCGTCCGGCACTCGTGCCCGGCCAGGCTGAAGACACCGGGACAACTCCACGAGTCCGACATCCTCGCCGCGCCGTTTCGGTCTCCCGAGATTCAGGAGGTGTTGCTGCTCAACCAGGGCGTGATCCTGAACGAGCGCTTCATCGAGAAACTGGCGACGCTCGCCCAAACCGAACTCAAGGGGCTGCAATTGCCAGTCTTCGCTCCATCCCGCCTGGCATCCTACTTTTACGCGGACAGCCGTTCCGGCGCGATGGGGGACGAGTGAGGCGGGTGCCTGGCTGACCGCGGTTTTTGGGGGCTGGACGACCGGCGCCGATCGTGTAGCCTTCGCCCGTGCCGAGTGCCAACAAGAACCCGGGCGCCGCAGGCAAAGACCTGCCGTTCGAGGAAGCCGTGCAGAAGCTGGAAGCCGTCGTCGAAGCGATGGAAGCCGGCGATCTCCCGCTGGAGGGCCTGCTGGCGCAGTTCGAAGAAGGCACCCGGCTGGTCCGAATCTGTCAGGGCAAGCTCGAGGAAGCGGAGTTGAAGATCCAGAAGATCGAGCGTTCTGCCGGTGGCGAGCCGGTCCTCAAGCCGTTGGATGAAGAACCTTCCCCGCATGAATGATCCCGTGAGCCGTTACCTCGACATGGTGGACAGCCCGTCCCACGTCAAAAAGCTGACGTTGGAACAACAGAAGCAACTGGCCGAGGAAATCCGGCACGAGTTGATCACCAAGCTGGCCAAGAACGGCGGCCACCTTGGGCCCAACCTGGGCGTGGTGGAGCTGACCATCGCCCTGCACGCGACCTTCTCCACGCCCCACGACAAGTTCGTCTGGGACGTGAGCCACCAAACTTACGTCCACAAGCTGCTCACCGGCCGGAAAGACCGATTCCACACCATTCGCACCACCGACGGCTTGAACGGGTTCGCCCTGCGGACGGAAAGCGAGCACGATTGCTACGGCGCCGGACACGCCGGCACGGCCCTCTCCGCTGCGCTCGGCATGTGCGCGGCCCGCGACCAGCGCGGCACCGACGAGCATGTCGTCTGCATCTTCGGCGACGCGGCCCTGACCAACGGCATTTCCTTCGAGGCGCTCAACAACATTGCTCACACGACGAAGCGATTCATCGGCATCCTCAACGACAACGAGTGGAGCATTGCCAAGAACGTCGGCGCCATCGCATCCTACCTGGGCAAACTCACCACCAATCCGCGCTACAACCAGCTCACGCGCGATTTCGCCAACTGGCTCAAGCGCATGCCCAAGGGCCAGTTCGCCCTCAAACTGGGACAAAAGGCCGAGGAACTGCTCAAGGGCGCCGTCACCGGAGTGGCGTTGGAGCCCTCGCAAGGGGGCTTGGACTCCGATGGCAAGGGCGGGCATGGAAGCAGCCTGATTTTCGAGGAGTTCGGCCTGCGCTACCTCGGGCCGATCGATGGCCACGACCTGCCGCTGTTGATCCAGACCCTTGAGTTTGCCAAGCGCTGCGATTACCCGATCGTCATCCACGTCCTGACGCAGAAGGGCAAAGGCTTCGAGGCGGCGCTCAAGCAGCCGGAGAAATTTCACGGTTTGGGACCTTACGATGTCCAGACCGGCGCCTCGTTGCCGGCCAAGGCCGGCTCGCCGCCGATGTGGCAGGAGGTCTTTG
>DATLZF010000561.1:0-6625 GCA_035574135.1 Candidatus Methylomirabilota bacterium | reverse complement strand
CGACGACGCCGCCAGTGTGTACCGCGAGATAATCGCCCGGTTCCCCGCCGAGACGGAGGCTCCCTATCGGTTGGGCCAGGTGCTGCGCGCGCAACGCCGACCAGCGGAGGCTCGCAAGGCCTTCCAGCGGTGTCTTGAGATCAACACCAACCATCTCCCGGCCACGGTCCAGTTGATCGAATTGGATCTGGCCGCAACCAATCATGCGGCGGCCCTCACGCGGGTGGAGGCCGAAATCGCCCGCCAGACCAACTCGCCCTCGCTCCACGTGTTGAGAGCGATGGTGTACCGGGCGCAGAAGGACGATGCTCGGGCGGAAGGCGCATTGAAACGAGCGATCGAGGTCGATCCCACGTTCACCCCGGCCTATCTCGAGCTGGCGCGGCTCTACGTGGCCGGCAATCGGGCTGCCGAAGCCATCCGCAATCTTGAGGACGCGCTGGAGAAGGATGCGAAGAATCTTTCCGCTTACTTGTTGCTGGGAAGCATTCACGAGCGGGCCGGAGCGTATGCGGCGGCACGCGATGCCTACGAACGCGCGCTGAAGGTCAATCCTTCGTTCGTGATCGCGCTCAACAATCTGGCCTACCTCTACGCCGAACACCTCCAAGACCCGGGGAAAGGCTACGAACATGCCCTCAAAGCGCGGCGGTTGGCCCCCAGGGAGCCTTTCATCGCCGATACCTTGGGCTGGATTCATTACCATCGGGGCGAATACGCCGAGGCGGTGAACCTCTTGCAGGAAAGCGTCGAGGGCATGCGCAGCGAGCGGGATCGGACCGAGGTGCTTTATCATCTGGGCATGGCCCAGTACATGATGGGGTTGGAGGCGCCCGCGCGGGTCTCCCTGCAACGCGCGCTGCAGAACCCCGATTTCACCGGCCGGGCCGAGGCGGAGCGCCGCTTGGCGATCCTTGATGCGCGCCTCAACCCCGCGGACAAGAACGCCGTGGCCGACTTGCGGAGGAGGGTGGCCGAGAATCCGAAAGACATTATCACGTTGACCCGTTTGGGTGACGTGTTGGGGGCCCAGGGCGATGCGGCGGGTGCGCGAGAAGCGTATGAACAGGCGCTCAAGCTCAATCCCCGTGCGTTCGGGCCCACCGTGCGGTTGGCGGAGCTTTATGCCGGACCCTTGCGTGAGCCGGAAAAGGCCATGGAACTGGCCAAGGCCGCGCGCAGCCTCGCACCGGGCGATCCCCAGGTGGCTTGGACTCTGGGCCGGCTGGCTTTTCAGGCTCGAGATTACCCTTGGTCCCACAGCCTCCTCCAGGAAGCGGCCGCGCGGCTCTCGACTCGGCCCGATTTTCTCTACGATCTCGCCCTGGCCCAGTACAGCGTTGGCCGGGTGGCAGAGGCCGAGCGAAACATGCAACAAGCGCTTCAACTGCCGGGTGCGTTCAGCCAGACGAATGCCGCGCGCTGGTTTGTCACGTTGACGGCGCTGGTGCGCAACCCCACCCAGGCTCCGGCCCTGGAAGCCCAAGTGCGACAGATGCTCGCGGCCAACGGTGACTACGTGCCCGGCCTCATGGCGCTTGGGTTGATCGAAGAGCAGCGCAAAAACCCGGCGGAGGCCCGCAAGGCATACGAGAAGGCTCTGTCGATTTATCCCCAGTTTCTCCCGGCCTCCGTGCGCTTGGCGGGCCTTTACGCGGAGCACTTCGGCGAACTTCAGAGGGCTTATGATGTGGCGTTGAAGGCGCGCACGGCTCAACCGGAGGATCCGGAACTGGCGAAGGTGCTGGGCAAGATCGTTTATCGGCGCAAGGACTATCCCTATGCGGTGCGGCTGTTTCAGGAAACCACACGCAAGGTGCCATCGGATGCCGAGGCGTTCTATTATCTCGGCTTGGCGCACCACCAGCTCCAGCAACCGGCGGAAGCCCGGCAGGCCCTGCACCAGGCACTTGGTCTGCAGCTCGAGCCGGTCCTGGCCCGGGAGGCGAACCGGCTCCTGGCCGAACTCAAGTAAGCTGGCCGCTTGGCGGCCGGCGAAGACAACCTGCCTGGCCCTCTGCGGCGCGGGTGGTTCAGATGGGGCGGCGGATCGCCTCCTCCCGAAGATCCACGGAAGGCAACGTGTCGCGACGATGAATGAGGCAAAGCTGATGTTGACCCCATGCCTCGGCGAGGAAGGGGCGGAGTCGCGGTTGATTGCGGGCCGCCGAGTCATGGCCATCGAGTCCGCAGTGGCCGTGGATCCGCTCTGGGACCGGTTTCTTCGCGCCAATCCGTTGGGGCAGTTCCAGCAGTCCGGCCTGTGGGCGCAGATGAAAACCAGGGAAGGCTGGAAGCTCATCCGCATGGTGCTGTCCTCCGACGACGGGATCGTGGGCGGGTGGCAATTGCTATGGAAGCGCAGCCGCCTGGGATTGATCGGCTATGTGAGCAAAGGTCCGGTGGTGGCCGGCGAGGACGCGGAGATCACCGCCTTTGCCCTGGACCGGTTGGCGCTGGTCATCGAACGGGAGGGGCTGCGGGCCGTGATTGTGCAGCCGCCGGACCTGGCGGTGCGGACGCCCCGGTGGCTCGCTGATCGTGGTTATCAGCCCGACCGGATCATGAACGTGATCCAGACCAATCTCGTGGTGGATGTGCGCGCCGGGATGCCGGAAGTTGAGCGGCGGATGAGCCATGCCACCCGCCGCAAAAGCCGCCAGGCGCGGCGCAAAGGCACGACGGTTCGTGAGGCCACGGAGTCGGAGATCGCAACGTTTTTCCGCCTCATGCTCGAAACCTGTCGCCGCCAAGGCGAGGTGCGCCCCAATCCCTCAAGCGTGGAGGCGCTGACCGAGATGTGGCGGGTTTTCCACCCGGCGGGTTGCTTGCGCATCACCCTGGCTGAATGCGAGTCGAAGGTCGTGGCTGGACTTTTGAGCATTCCTTTCGGACGCCGGATGACGCTTTGGAAGAAGGGGTGGAACGGGGAATTTGGCGATCACCGTCCGAATGAGTTGCTCACTTACGAGGCGCTGGAGTGGGCTGCTCGCCAGGGCCTCAGCCTGTGTGATTTCGGGTCTGTGGACCGGGGAATTGCCCAAGCCCTTCGCGAGGGGAAACCCCTCTCGTCGGAACACATGGCGTCGCGGACGTTCTTCAACTTGGGATTCGGGGCGGAGCCGATGGAGATTCCGGAGGCGATGATTGGTTTCGCGTCGGCTGGCCTCCGGCACGCTTATAAATCGATCGGGTGGGTGCCCGGGTTGACGAAGGTTTTGGGAAAATGGGTCAAGCGGAGTGCATAGATGACTTGTTCTGGGAAGGGTGATTTCGGGCATCGCGTTGACAATGCGAGTCCGGCAGCCGGAGACCGCCCGGTGCCGGTGTGGTTGAAGCGGGATGAGATGGCCCGTTGGGATGACTTCGTGGCCGCCCACCATTTGGGGACGGTCTATCACTTGTCCCACTGGCAGGCGGCGTTGCGCCAGAGCTTCCGGCACATGGAACCGCGCGTTCTGGCTTTGCGCAAGGCGCGGGGCGGCGCAATTGTCGGCGGGCTGCCGGTCTGCACGGTATCGAGCCGGATTCTAGGGCGCCGCCTGGTCAGTGTGCCGTTTGCCACGCACTGTGATCCGCTTGTTTCGGGCGAGGGACAATTGCGGGAGTTGATGGCCGTGTTGCGAGCCGAGGTCAAGCAACTGGCGGCGGATTACCTGGAGCTACGGCACCGCCGGCTTCCACCCTTCGAGGCTGGTGGTTGGGTGGCTGCGCCCCGCCTTTACAAGCATCATGAACTGCATTTGGACTGCGAGCTGGCCGAGATCTGGCCGAAGCTGTCGCGGACGGCCATTCGCCGCATGGTGGGCAAGGCAGAAAAACGCGGGATTCAGGTGCGCGTGGGCGATTCCGAGTGCGATCTGAGGACGTTCTACGATCTGTTCTTTGCCTCGCGGCGCAGGTTGGAACTGCCGCCGATCCCGTATGACTTCTTTCGTGCGCTGTGGCAATGCCTGCCGGCCAAAATGCGCTCTGTGCTTGTGGCGTATGACGGGGAAGAACCCGTGGCCGCAGTGTTGGGGTTGTCATTCAAGCGCTCCTTTTTCTTGGAATACTCCGGCGAGCGGCCGGGAGGCAGTCCTGAGGGAAGCAATCAACTGCTGTATTGGGAGGCGATCAAGCACGCGCACCGGGAAGGATGCCGAACGTTCAGCTTCGGACGGACAGCTCCCAGCAACGCCGGCTTGCTCGCGTACAAGGCCCATTGGGGTGCCGTGGCCGAAGACTTGACCGTAGTGGCCTACTCGGAGCAGTCACGGCGGCAGCGGCCGGATACCGAGACATCCTTCGCCCACAAAGTGGTCCGCTTGGCGGCTCAAACGGCACCGGATCCGGTTTACCGATGGCTGGGCCGTTTCTGCTACAGCCATTGGGGATGATTCCCCTCGTCGAGGATCTGGTCGCATCCTCCGCGCCTTGATTTCGCGCAACCGCTGGGGACTCCCGCCGTTAAGCCAGTGTTGGTTGCGTAAAAGCCATGCGCACTTCTCGGGTGTTCGCCTTTCGGGTTGCCGCCTTGGTTGCCGCAAGCGTCCTTGGCTTGGTGCTGGCCGAGGTCGGTCTGAGGACCTGGCGAGAGTGGATCAGGAAAAGCGATCAGATGGATCCCGGATTGATCCGCTACGACTCGGAACTTGGGTGGGCCCTGACGCCCGGCTGGAGAGGCCAGCATCGCCACTTTGATTTCGAGGTCGCCTACGAGATTGGTCTCGATGGCTTTCGCCGTGAACCCGAGCCGCCCGCGGGGCAATCGAGGGGGCGGGTTGCGGTGGTAGGGGATAGTTTCACTTTCGGGCTCGGAGTGAGCGATGCGGATACGTTTGTGTCGCTCCTCAATCGAACGTCAACGAATGGGCTGCATTTCAAGAATTATGGCGTCCCTGGTTACAGCACCGATCAGGAGGTGCTGCTGATCGAGCGGGAGGTTCTGCCCATGTCCCCGACAGCCGTTGTGCTCGTCGTGTATCTGGCGAATGATGTGGTTGACAACCTTTTGCCTGTGCCCGTCCAGGGCAACTTGGCCAAACCGTTCTTCGAGACTGTGAATGGCCAATTGGTCCTCCACAACTCGCCGGTTCCGAAGGGCGGGCCAGCCTCCATTCGGGGACAAGATGGCCTTGCGTCTCTGGTTATGGGTAAGCCACCCAGTGGCCACTCTGTGCTTGGGGCGCTCGCGGGTCGTTTCGAACTGGGTCAACTTTGGCTGAGACACACGCGTGCGGCGGATGTCTCAGACTCCGCTTTTGCACCGAGGCTGGAGCGCGCGGTCGATCGATTTGATGCGATCATCGGCCGGCTTGAGGCAGGGTGCAGAAAGCGGGGTGCCCGCCTTGTCTTGGCTCTTCTCGGAGGGCGATCCCTTTTCGACGATCCTAAGAGCCTTTCAGCCTCTTACCAAGATTATCTACGGCGCGAGATCAAACGCAGGATCGGTTCAAGAATCCACCTGGTGGACGTGCTGGATTGGACGCATTCGAAGGGCGAAGTCTCTGCCGGACGCTGGTTCTTTGCTCACGATGGGCATCTGACAAGGGCTGGTCACGGGGTCCTGTCGCGTTGTTTGGCTGAGGCAATCATTGGTGTAAGTGATTGATGAACAGATGCAAATATGTGATCGCGGCCGGTTCAATAGGATGGTTTGTGCGACGTGGCGGATTTTGGGGATGCGTCGGATTCTTTTACAAGTCTGGCTCGACTTCCGAGTCAATCCTTAAGTCGCTTCAGGTAAATAGCTTAAAACAATAATCACGATTGAGACCCTGAAAATCGAATCGACGGCGTCGGATCTCTTATCACTGATGACCTTCACGTCGAGGATTCGTGAAGGTAAAATCGATTAACGATGTGACCTAATATGTTGTTCATTAGTGGTTTACTTTCAGATTGAGAGTTGTCTTTTCGAGGTGGCATGAATCTCGCGGAAGGGGATTCATCAAGCACGAGCTTGCGGGTAAGCCGGGCGAACAAAAACACGACAATGAAAACGAAGTTGATTACGGGGTTAGTAATGGTTGCGGGTGGGTTGTTGGTGGGGAATCAAAACGCCTCGGCCAAAAACATTACCATATATGACGGTGCCAGTACGCCTGGGCCGTGGACCGGGATTGGGCGTGGTGGCGAGGACCAAGAAGTTGAACATCCTGCCGTGCCTGGTCAGGAGTGGGATTTGGAGACGTTCCAGCTTAACGGTACGAAGCTGACCTTGACGGGTGGCTACAACTTCGTGAGCGGTCAAGGCAAGTACCGTCCGGGTGACATCTTCATTGATGTCAACGACGATGCGGTCTATGGCACGCCAATTGGGGTGGGCAACAATGGCACGATCAACAATTCGTTGTTCAAATATGACTACGTCTTGAGGTTCAACCACGGGGCCAATGGTTTGGTGAACCTTAACTACGACATTATCGCCATCGGCAATGATTCGTTGCTCGAAGTGGCTTTCCCGCAGACTACGGAATCCAACCCGTGGCGATATCGTGGCGGTGGCACTGTGGTGGGAAGCGGCACGGCTGTGTTCGCTTCCGGTCTGACGGACGCGCAAGCGGACGCAACCGGCGGGGACGGCAGTCATTACTCTCTCACCGTTGATATCGGTTTCCTCGGCGTGCTGACTGGTGACGAG
>DATLZF010000560.1:0-5981 GCA_035574135.1 Candidatus Methylomirabilota bacterium | reverse complement strand
CATCAGCACCGCCTCGCCCATCAATTCCTCCGGGCCGATCAGCACCGACCAATCGCTTCGCGCCCGGGTGAGGCGGAGCAGGCGGTGAAAGTACAGCATGTCGCCGCTGCTGTCCTTGATCCCGACGATGCGCTCCATGTCCAGCGCCCGGCGCACGATCTCCTCCCCAAAGCTCACCTTGGTCAGACTGGGCATGTTGTAGAGGAACAAGGGCAGGGGAAGCTGGGGCACGAGGTCTTCAAGATACTCGAGCAACTCCGGCTGGCCGGCGGGAAAATAATACGGGGCCGCCAGCACGACCGCCTGGGCGCCGGCCGAGGCGGCGCGTCGCGCCATGTTCAATGTTTCCGTGAACGAGGTGTCCGTAATACCCACCAGCACCGGCACTCGGCCCGCCACCTGGTGGCAGGCGCGCTCGATCAATTCGTGGCGCAGCCGGTAGCTGAGGCTCGGCCCCTCCCCGGTCGTCCCCAGCAGGAACAACCCGGCCACGCCACCGCCCAGGACGTGCTCGATCAACCGCTCCAGCCCGGCCGCGTCCAGCGTGTCGCGGTCCCGCAACGGAGTGACGAGTGGCGGAACAATGCCGCGCAGGGGGCGGGGCAAGGAGGAGCTATTCATGGAATTCGCAGATGAAGATCTGATTGAAACAGGCTTCGCCCGTTGGTACCCGTCGCACGTAGGCCACTTGGCGTCCGTCGGGCGCAAACACGCACGCCTCCGGCCGGGGCGCGGAGGCGTCGTCGCTCCGGGGGGTCAACCGGCGCGTGCGTCCGGTCGCGACCTCGGCAACGCACACGCTGTTGTCCATGACGAAGGCGACGTGGCGTCCATCCGGACTCCAGGAAAACGAGGACGCCACCGGCCACGGGTTGCGCGTGATCTGTTCGGGCGGGCCGCCCTGCGGCGACACGGTCCAGAACTGCACGATGCCGTCGTCGTCCTTCATCAGCAGCCCGATGCGGTCCCCCGCGGGTGAACTGTGCAGCCAGTGGCGCGGGCCTTGCAAGCCGGGGTGGCGCCGGTGTGCGGTGAACGTCAGCCGCCGCTGCACCGTCCCGCGCGGCGGCGCCGGCCGCTGCGTGGCCGTGCCGGCCAAGGGACCATCGCCCGGCACGGTCACGTCGTCGGGCAGCTCGACCAGAAACGCCTCGGCGATCACCTGGTGGGCCGCGGTCACGACGTGGCCCTGGAAGGCCAGCGCGCGCCGCGGGGCTCCACCTGGCGCCGGCCGGTAGCCGCTTCGGCCGATCCACGACTCCTCGCAGGCTCGCCGAATCTCATCCGAACCGGGCCGCGGCCGGGCCGTGGTGCGCGTGACGAGCACCGAGAAGTAATCACCATCGTGGTTGCGGGGATGATCCTTCTTCACGGTGACGGCCCGCGGCATGCTCACCCCCACGTTGCGCAGGTTGATGTGCCGGTCCGGCGTCTCCTCGCGGAAGGCGTTCAGCACCTCATCCTCGTAGGTGAAGCTGACCCACTCGCCCGCGCCGTCAAAAACGTGCACGTGCGAGCCGCCCCGCAACGCGCCCGGCGTGAACGGGGGCGTGAGATCGCGCGCATCGAGGTTTCGGGCCCGCCCGGGGCACACGGTAGCCACCAAGACGCCCTGCCGCCGGCTGGGTCCATAAGTCCACCCGCTGGTGGGATGCTCGGGCCCGAGGATGAAGACAACCTCGTGGCGGACGGGATTGAAGGTGGCCACGCCGCAGTGTGCGCCGTTCCGCGCCTCAAAAAGACGGCGCACCTCGCCGGTCTCGACGTTCACCATCTCAATGCGGGCGCCGTCGAACACTTCGCCCGCCGGGTCGGATCGCACGTCGTACACGATCCACCGGCCGTCGGGTGACCACACGGCGGTGTTGGTGAGCACGTGGCCGTGTGGGGCGTGGGTGATCTGCCGCTCGGTGCCGGCCTCGGCGTGAAGTCCACGGCGGGCTTTGGCGGGAGCGACGCCGGGCGGATGGTTTGAGATCAGTGACACCGCGCTGAGGAGTAGCAAAGCTCGTCGCCAACGGCAATCCGGGGCGCAGCTCGGGTGTTGCGGTGCACGGACGCTGAGCAGGGGCGAGTGCGGCTTGCCGGGCGTTGCTGTTGGCCACCTGGCTTTACTTCAGACTCAACTTCGCCCTATTCCGCCGGCCTTGGTGGTGGGACTTGCGGACGATCCGCGCCACCAGTGGGCTGACCTTCGCCGTTGGCGCTTTGGGGCTGACACGGGCGTGCCGCTGGGCGGGTGGGGACGCAGGAGGGTTCCCGGTTGAGCCGAGCCGGAACAATCCGGATGCGAACCACGAATGAACACGGATTCCACACCAATGACCGCTGGAGCGCGGGGCCCGGGCCGACCCGGCACGCGCCGGTATCCTTTGGTTCGAGGGACCACCGCCAACCCGGGATGACATCGCGCGGCTTTCCCATTCGTGTCGATTCGTCTCCATTCGTGGTTCAACGGGATTGTCTCGGATGAGGTTGGGAGGTCGCTGCCGTGCCATACGCCCGGACAGGTCCGCTGGCGCCGGCAGACTTCCCCTCGGTCGCGGGCGCGGAGGCGTCGTAGGTCCGAGACGATCGAGCAGGACTGGTGTTCGAGAGTCGTGCGCCGGCTTACCGTCAAAGGCAGAGGTCGGTCGCCAGCCACGTTCTTCAGGGTCGGAGCCGGGACTTGGTGGGGCCGCCGTTCTGCCTTCAACCTGCCCCAAGGTCTCCGGTGTGGGGCCCATTAGTTGTGGCTGTGTGAATAACTTCCCACCATATATGGTGGCTTTGGCCTTTACTTAAGCCCGGCCCTGTAGTTCCATCCTTCCGTCATGTATCTCAAGAACCTGACCATGCTGGGGTTCAAGTCCTTTGCGGACAAAACCTCGTTGAATTTTCAGCCCGGCGTCACCGCGATCGTGGGACCGAACGGATGCGGCAAGTCGAACGTTTCGGATGCCATTCGTTGGGTCTTGGGCGAGCAATCTGCCAAGGCGCTGCGCGGTGGGGAAATGGCCGACGTGATCTTCAACGGCACCGATGGTCGCAAGCCGCTGGGCATGGCGGAGGTGTCGCTCACCATCGGGGATGTGGACGAGGAGCACCTCAAGGCGGCGGGGGTCGAGCTCGGCTACAACGAAGTCACCATCACACGCCGGGTGTTTCGGGATGGCGGCAGCGAGTACTTCATCAACAAAACCCCGTGCCGCCTGAAGGACATCCAGCAACTCTTCATGGGCACCGGCATGGGCCGTACCAGCTACAGCATCATGGCCCAGGGGAACATCACCCAGATTCTCTCCAGCAAGCCGGAGGATCGGCGGCTTGTGTTCGAGGAGGCCGCGGGTATCACCAAGTTCAAGGCGCAGAAGCGCGAGGCGTTGCGCAAACTCGAGCACACCGATCAAAACCTGCTGCGCGTGGCCGACCTGATCCGCGAAGTGAAGCGGCAGATCGGCTCGCTGCAACGCCAGGCGGGCAAGGCGCGTCGCTACAAGGCGCTGGCAACGGAGTTGCAACATCTCGACACCCAGTTGGCCCGGCACCAGTTCGACGTGCTGCAGGCCGAGATCGGTGAGCGTCAGATCACCGCCGAGAACCTGCGCATCGAAATCGAACTGGCGTCCGAGAGCGTGCTGCGGCGCGAGGATGAGATTCTCCAGTTGCGCGGCAAGCTCTCCGAACTCGAACACGAGATCAGCGCCGCCCAACAGCGGGGCGTGGAGCTCAAGGCCCAGGCCGAGCGGCACGAGAGCCGGGTTCATTTCAACCAGGAACGCCTCCAGGAGCTCGAGCACCAGAATCTGAAGGCGCTCGGGGACATCGCCCAGGCGGACGAGCGCCGCCAGGCCGCAGAGGAGGAACTGGCCGTGGTGGCGGAGAAACTGGCGGCCTCGCAGGCCGCCCTCGAACAACAGCGGGCACAACTCGACCAGCGCCGCCAGGCCCTCCAAGCCATTGAGCGCGCGGTTCAGGAGCAGAGCGAGGCCCTGCGGGCCGCGCAGTCCGAGGCCTTCGCCGCCCTGCAGCAGCTCACCCACGTGCGCAACGCGATCAATGCCCTCGATCTCGAGAAGCAGGGCAACGTGGTGCGGCTCGAACAGCTCTCGGCAGAAAAAATCCAGGTCGAGGAGGAACGCGCGCGGCTGGAAACGCGGTTGGTCGAGTTCGCCGCCAGCGTCGAGGCGGAAAAGCTGCAGGCCCAAACCCAGCGCGGTACCGTCGAGCAACGGCAGACGCGACTGCGCGAGATTCAGGCCGAGCTGGCCCGCGTGAGCCAGGAACTCGACGCGGTGTTGCGTCAGCAGGCGGAGAAACGCTCCCGGCTCGCGGTGCTCGAGCAACTCCAATCCGGTCACGAGGGCTTTGGCGCCGGCGCGTTGGCCGCGCTGAAACAAACCCAGTCCGTCCTGGGCACGCTGGCGGACCGGATTCGCGTGCCGGACCAGTACATCGCCGCCATCGAAACGGCGCTGGGACATCACCTCCAACTGGTGTTGACCCGGCATCCCGAGGCGGCGCGGCAAATCGTGAGCGATCTGGCCGCTCACAAGAAAGGCCGGGCCAGCATCGCGGCGCTGGATCTTCTGGCGGTGACCACCCCCCCGGCGGTGGAGACGGAGCCGGACGCCGCGGCGGAGCCCTTGTTCGAGCCGTCGCCGTTCGTCAGGGCGGAGTCGCCCGCCTTCAGCGCGGCGATTCGTGCTACCAGCGTGGTGGAGGCGGACGACGAGGTGCGTCCCTTGTTGCATCGGCTGCTGGGGCTCACCCGCATTGTGCCGGATCTTGCGGCCGCCACCGAGGCGTGGCGCGAATGCGCCGGGGCCTTCGACTTCGTGACGCTGGCGGGTGAGTTCCTGAGCCGGCACGGCGTTTACACCGGCGGCACGAGCAACGGCGCCCACCAGGGTGCGGCTTCGATCCTGGCCCGCAAGAATCAGATGGCCGAACTGCAGGCCGGCATCGGGCAGTTGCAGGAACAAATCAATGAGGTCAGCCGTCTCAAGGGTGCGCTGCAGGGCGAGCAGTCAGAACTGCAAGCCGGTCTCCAGGAGGCCCAGACGGCGCTGCGCGCGCAGGAGGTGGCCATCGCCACCCGCCAGGGCGAGTTCAACGCCCTGCAGAACTCCCGGCGCATCCTCGAGCAGAAACTCCAGACCGTGAGCTACGAACTGGAGACGCTTGCCGCCCAGGAACACGAGGGTCGGGAGAAGCGGGCCGCCCTGACCGGGCAGTTGACCGAGCTCGGGGAACAAGAGCGCCTGGCCCAGGAGCGCGTGGCGGCGGGCACGGGGCGACTCGAACAACTTCGCGCCGAGCGGGACCACGCCAACGCGGCCCTCACCGAGGCCAAGGTGGCTCTGGCGGCCGAGGAGCAGCTTTGCGCATCCTTCGCCAGCCAGCGCACTCCGCTCGAGCAGCGCATCCGCGAGCTGACCCATCTGACCCAGCAACGGCGCAGCGAATGCACGGCCATGCTTGCCCGCAAAGGCCAGTTCGAGGCCGAGATCGAAGACTCCCGGCGGCAGATCGAGCGGCTGGCCGGCGAACGCGAGACGAACGGCCGGCAGACCGCCGCCCTCGAGGCGCAACGCGATGCGCTGGAGGCAGACATCCTGGCCCGCGAGGAAGATCTGCGCGAGCAACGGCGTTCGCTGGCGGACAAACAGCAGCGGCGGAGCGCGCTCGAAGTCGAACTGGCGCAAAAAACCATGGCCGTACAGAACCTCCGCGAGCGGATCCAGCAGAAGTATCAGGTGAACCTCGAGGACGTGCGCAGCGAGTGCATCACCATCACCATCGCGGACGAGGGACCCCCGCGGGTGCAGACGCTTTCGCCCGACGAAATGGCCGCCGCCGGCGTGGCGACCGACTGGACCTTGGTCGCCGAGCAGGTGGGCGCGTTGCAGAAACGGCTGGACGAGATGGGGCCCGTGAACCTCGTGGCCATCGAGGAATATGAGGAAACAGAGCAGCGCCACGCCTTCCTCAGTTCGCAG
>DATLZF010000559.1:0-3515 GCA_035574135.1 Candidatus Methylomirabilota bacterium | reverse complement strand
TGTGTTGATAGTGGCCGATGATGGGGTTGAACCAGTCGGCCACGTAGATGGCGCCATCGGGCCCAATCTTGACGTCCACGGGTCGGAAGCTGACGTCGGTGGAGGTGAGCAGCGGCGTCTCCTCGCGCAGCGCGAAGCCGGCGCCGTCGTCCTCGGCGCGGAAGACGCAGAGGCGGTTGTTCATGAAACCCCCGGCGATGAAGCAGCCTTGCAGCGCCTCGGGCAGATGCCGCGTACCGACCACGTCGGCGCCGCAATACTTCGGGCCGTCGCGGAAGATCTTCTGGAATTCGTGGCGATGGTCCGTGCCGACGAGGAGGGGCGTCACGTAGTAAATGCCATGCCCGTTACCGGCGAACATGAAGGGCGCGAACCAGTCGTCCCAGGCAAAGCCCCAGGGATTGTGCGGCGCGACCCCGCGGCCGAGGAAAGGCTCCAGACGCAGTTCCGCCGGTGTGAAACGCCAAAAGCCCGCCTCGTGCAGGCGCACGACGCCGTGCGGGGTTTCGACGTTCGAGAAGGCGTGCAGGCCCTGGCTCAGGAACAACTGACCGCCGGGCGACCAGCCGAAGGAGTTCAGGTTCTGATGCGAGTCGCCGGTGCCAAAGCCGCGGAGGACGACTTCACGCCGGTCCGCCCTCCCGTCGCCATCGGTATCCCGGAGGAAGAGCAACTCCGTGCCGTGACCGACCCACACACCGTGGGTGTCAAGTTCGAGGCCGGTGGGCACCACCAGATCGTCGGCGAACACAGTCGAGCGATCGGCGCGGCCGTCGCCGTCACGGTCTTCGAGCACGACGATGCGATCCTCGGGTTTCTGGCCCGGCTCGGGTTGCGGATACATGGTGCTGCACGCGGCCCACAGCCGGCCCGAGGCATCAAACCGGATCTGGATGGGCTTGGCCACGCCATCGGCTTCGGAGGCGAAGAGGTTCGCTTGGAAGCCCGGGGCAAGCCGGAACGAAGCCAGTTCATCGGCGGGATCCGCGGTCCGCACGGCGCCACTGCCGCCCGGCGTCAACGCTCCCAGCATCAGGCCGGCAGCAAGGACGCTGCAAAGGCGCTGCGAGTGGCCAAAGGTCGGCATCATGATCGGGTTGGCGTCGAATCAGCGCCGGGCGGTCGCCAGGCGAAGAATGTGGGTGTCCGCCTCCCGGATCATGGGCAGGAACCGCTCCATCTCCGCCGGGAACCAGCGCACCTTCGGATCGCGGTGATCCCTGCTGCTGGGTTGTTCGATGCGGTCGCCGCCGAGGAAGGCCCAGTTCATCGGGCGGGTATAGTCGAACCAGAGCCGGTTCTTGGCGATGACGGCCTGGCGAACCTGCTCCCACTCGGGGCGATTGAGCCGGCCGGTCTCCCAATCGACGGTGTGTTCGTCCCAGGCGACGTGCAGGCCGAGTTGCAGCGCCAGCAGCCAGTCATGATACCAGTGGCCGGCGGGTGTCAGGTGCAGGCCGTTATTCGTCAGTCGCGGCAGGCGCGCGGGCACCGGTGGCGGGTGAAACAGGTCGAGGAAAGGAATTCCCCGGCGACGGGCCAGGCCGGCGAGGGTTTCGACATACGCGGCGAGGTCGGCGTTGCGCGCCGAAAGGTCGGGCATGGGGGAAGAGGGCTTGTCGAATCGCAGTGGCGATACGAGGGCCAGTCTTCGCCCCGGACGGGCCAGTTGATCCAGCAACGCGGTGGCGGCCGTTGCGAAGTCGCCGAGTCGATTGGTTCCCGCCAGCGCCTCGGTCTGCCCGAATTGGATCAGCACCACGGTGGCGCCGGCGGCATCGAGCTGGGCCGGCAGGCCGGGGTAGTTGACGTCTCGGGGCTGGGTGAAGACGGTGTCGCCCTCCCGCGCGAGCGAGCGAAACCGCAGCGCCAGCCCGGGCTGATGCGTGGCAAACAGGGTTTCGAGGTAGCCGAACTCCTGACCGGCGACGAGATTGGCCCCGCCCACGAGCGCGACGACGTCGTTCGTGCGCAGCCGATGGGTGGGAGGGGGCTCCGGCCCGGGTTGCGCGCCACTGGCCAGGAGGCAGGGGATCAGCCATGTGGCGACGATCCGACCCGGGCCGGGGCGGTCTCGTTGCGGCATGGTGGCGACCGGGCTCACAATCCGGCGACCTCCCAACCCGCGCGATACGGGCGGCGCACGAGCGCGTTGGCCTCCTTCACGTTGGTGAACTTCAGCCGGCGGGCGTTCCATTCGAGGGTTGTTCGGGGGAAGCGCGTGGCCACGCCGCCCAGGAGCACGGCTTCGGTGAGCGGGCCGGCGTAGTCGAAATTGGCCTGCGCCTTGTCCCGGCCGAGGATGGCGTTCACGAATTGGTGCCAGTGATCGGTGCCTTGCACCTCCGGCATCTTGAAGTCCTTGAAGTCCGCTGCCGGGAGCAGTTTGGGCCGCGCAATGTGGGGCAGCACCATCACCCCTCGGGTGCCCAGAAAAACCGAGCCCTGATCGGGGAGTTTGCCGCCGGCCAGTTGCACGATGTCTGCCGGCGGACGTTGATCCCCGTCGTACCAGGTCACCTTCACTGTCTTGCTCTCGGAGAAGGGCGTGCCCGGGAAGACGTAGTGGATGATGGCATCGGTGGCCCACGAGTGAGCGTTCGGGGCGGGGCCCTCGCTGCGCACCGTCAACGGCGCAGTCAGAGCCAGCGCCTTGAACACCGGGTCGTAGATGTGGCAGCCCATGTCGCCGAAGGTGCCGGTGCCGAAGTCGAGTCGCTTGCGCCAGTTGCCCGGATGATACCAGCCCTCGCCGATGAACGGACGCTCGGCGCAGACTCCGAGCCACAGGTCCCAGTGGAAGCCGTCCGGGACGGGGTCCACGCGATTGGGCATGGGGCCGGTATCGCCCCATTTCTTGCTGCTCCAGGTGTGAACCTCCTTCACCTTGCCGATGGCGCCCTCCTGGATGAGGCGCACGGCCAGCCGGTATTCGGCGGCGGAGTGGATTTGAATGCCCATCTGCGTCACCAGTTTCTTGCGCCGGGCGAACTCGGTCAGGCGCCGGGCCTCATACAGGTCGTGGGTCAGCGGCTTCTGGCCATAGACGTGCAGGCCACGTTGCATCGCTGCCATTGCCATGGGGGCGTGCATGTGATCGGGCGTGGACACGTTCACCGAGGTGAGGTCCTTCTCCGTGGCCAGCAGCTTGCGCCAGTCGGTGTACACGCGCAGGTCGGGCCACTTCTTTTTCAGCTCCCGAGCCTTCGCCGGCTCAACGTCGGCCACGGCGACCAACTGCACCGCCGGATGACTGGCGATGGCCTGGAGATCCGCCGCCGCCATGCCGCCGGCGCCAAAGCTGGCATGGAGCACGCGGCCGGACGCGGGCGCGGAGAAGAGGCGGGGCACGAAAAGCGGCGCGGCCAGGGAGGCGGCGGTGGTCGTTCTCAGGAAGCCGCGCCGGCTCCAACGCGAGGGTGTTTGCATGCGCTCTTACTAGCCGAACGTTGGGAGCCAGGGCAAAGGGGAATTTGCGCGGGAGCGGCGGCGGGAGAATTTGGTCTTCCCGATCG
>DATLZF010000558.1:0-3321 GCA_035574135.1 Candidatus Methylomirabilota bacterium | reverse complement strand
AATGCTGTCATCGTGGAGACCCGCCTCGATCTGGAGGCGCTCTCGGTAAAAGAGGACGTAGGCCAGAAACTTCAGCAGGACATGCGGCAACGTCTCTGTCTCTCGTTGCCCGAGGAGAATCTTGTTCGGCAGAGATCGGCTCTTGTCCCGGCTCTCCAGGTCAAAGGTGTATTTGGCAGCCATCGGTCGCCCGCCGCCCTGCCGGGCAGCGGGCGGCACAAAGAGTAACCGACCTCGTCAAGGCTCGACCAGTACGGGCAGGCCGATTCCGACCAGCCGCGCCAGGTGTTCGGCGTTCCAGTTGGCCAGGCGGAAGCACCCGTGCGATTCGGTCCGCCCCACCTCCTCGGGACGGGGCGTGCCGTGGATGCCGTAACCGGGCTTGCTCAAGCCGATCCAGACCGTGCCCACCGGGTTGTTGGGGCCGGGCTGGAGAATCAGCTTCCGGTCGAGCGCGCGGGCCTCGGCGGATTCGGGGAAGGTGGCCGGGTCGAACGTGTAGTTGGGATTGGCGATCACCACCGTCACTTCCAACCGTTCGCCCACGGGCCGTTTCTCGACCTGCCGCGCAATGCTGCACGGGAAGTGCGCCAGCAGGTTCGTCTGGTCATCGAAAGCCCGCAGCGCCCGCGCCCCCAGCAGAACCTGCACAAACGCTGCCTTGCCGGCCACCTGCGGCGGCTCCACTGCCGGCACGATCAACGCCGTTCCGGGCGCAACGGCCGACCAATCCACTCCCACGTTCAGGCGCCGGATCAGGTCCGGATGGGACCAGCTCTGCTCCGCCACCAGCTCCAGCACCGACTCGAAATCCAACCGCTCCTGCTGCGATTTCTCCAGCCAGGTCCGCCCCAACGGCAGCAGCCGGGCTAGATCCTCCGACGTAATGACGCGCGTCGTGGTGGCCGGCGGCGCCAGGGTGGCGGCAATGCGTGCCAGCGCGTTGGACTCGGCCGGCATGCGCTCGCCCAGACGTGTGTAGAAGGCGCGCATCGCCGCCCGCGTTTGCGATCCCAAAGTGCCGTCGAGGGGCCCCGGCGAAAAACCGGCCCGCGCCAGAGCAAGCTGCGCCTCGAAGACGAGTTGAAACGGGAGCGTCGGACCCGCCGGTCGAGACAGGGCAGGGACGACGTTGCCCGTGGGCGATCCGGCAGGGATCGGGAAACCGGCCGAGGCCGGCGTGCCGCCCGTGGAGGATGGGGGTGCGGCTCCGGCCTCCCGCCTCAATGGCACCAACTGGTCGTTGACACGCACCACCGGCACCAGATCCAGCGCCTGCCCCCCGGCCTCTTGCCCTCGCGGTGCCGACAAGGGGGCGGAGCGATGATGATCCTCGCCTCCGAGCCACCACAACCATCCCACTGCGACCACGGCCCCCAGCACAAGCAACCGCAGGAGAACGCCTCCAGGGGCCCGGCGGGTTCGACTCTGACAGCGCACGCGCACGTTTCGGATTAAGCCACGCTTCACGGTGCGGACCAAGCCCTCTCCCACCCGGAAGGCCGACCGGCTTGTCAGCCCGGTCCGATCGGTCTAGCGTCCGCCGCCAGAACGATCTCCAGCCCGGTCATGTTATCGGTAGAAATCATCGCCCATCGAGGCGCCTCCTACGATGCGCCCGAAAACACCCTCCTGGCCGTCAACTTGGCTTGGCAGCAGGGCGCCGATGCCGTCGAGATCGACGTGCACATGTCGAAGGATGGCCGGATGGTGGTGATCCACGATGACGACACGGGCAAGGTGGCCGGCGTGCGCAAACGGGTCCGCGACCAGACTTGGGCCGAATTGCGGGCCTTGGACGTCGGACAATGGAAGGGGCGGTCGTGGGCCGGCACCTGTCTTTCGACGTTGGAAGAGGTGTTGGCTGTCGTGCCGGCAGGACGCCGTCTGTTCATCGAAATCAAGTGCGGCTCCGAGTGCCTTCCCGCCTTTGTCGCCGCCTTCCGCGATTCCGGGTGCCAGCCCGCGCAGGTGGTGCCGATCGGTTTTGCCCTCGAAACCATGCGGCGCGTGAAGGAGGCGCTACCCGAACTGGAGGTCGGTTGGGTCTCGGACTTCAAGCGCGCGCTGCCGTCCGGCCGATGGACTCCCACCGCGGCGACGCTGATCCGGCAGGCGCAAGCCGCGGGGCTGGACGCCCTGGACGTCAACGGCCGCGGACCGGTGGAGGCCGGGTTCGTTCGGCAGGTCAAGGACGCCGGCCTGAAGCTTTACGTTTGGACCGTGGATTCGCCGGCACTGGCGCGGCGGTTGATGGCCGCCGGCGTCGATGGCATCACCACCAACCGCCCGCGCTGGTTGCGGGAACGGTTGGAGTCGGCGGACGGCTGAACCGACGCGCCGGCTGGCCTCCCTGCCGGGTCAGACCGCCTCTTTCCTTTGTCCGCGGCGCCCGCTAAGGTTTCCAGCCAATGGCAAATGAAGTGGCACCCGCACCGGTGGAAATCACCGAGGAGAAGGTCCGCGAGGCCTTTGATCGCGGATGGAACGTCATCGTGTGGAACGATCCGGTGAACCTGATGAGTTACGTCGTGTTCGTGTTCATGCGCGTGCTGGGTTTCAACAAGGAAAAGGCCACCCACCACATGCTGGAGGTGCATTGCAAAGGCAAGAGCATCGTGGCCACCGAAACGCGCGAACGAGCCGAGCTCTACCACCAGCAAATCCAGGCACACGGGCTGCAGGTGACCCTCGAACGAGTCTCCGATTGAACGTGCAGGCCCGGCGCGAAAAAGACCGGATCGTGATGACCACCAATGCCCAGGAGGCGCGGGTGCTGCGCGAGGTGCTGCAAACCATCGCAGACTACTACGGACGCAAGCCGCAGGAGCTCGACGCCAGGGCCCGCGCTGCGTGGTATTCCACGCGCGGATGCGAGGCGGCGGGCTTGTCTCCCGACGAGACGTCGGAATGGCTGGAACAGTTGCACGGCTTCAGGAGTGCCCGGCGGGAACGGCTCGCCGGCTGGAGCCGGCAACTGGCGGAGGGTGCCGGCCGGTCGGCCACGTTGCACCTCAGTCTGGAGGATGCCCCCGCTTTCGTCACGGCGCTCAACGATCACCGCCTCCTGCTGGCCGCGCAGCACGACATCGGCGAGGCCGAGATGGATGCGCGCTCGATCTTCGCCATGCTGAAGCTCCCCCCGGCTCAGCAGCGCGCCCTCTTCGAGGTTCATCTCCTGGCTTGGTTCATCGAAGTGGTGCTGCGGGCGCTGGAGGAGGGGCAGGCCGCATAACGGACTCCCGCGCGCCCCGTCGGCCCGGGAACTTTGCGCTTTGAACAGCCGGGCGCCGCTTTATCCTGACCGTCGTGTCCGTCTTG
>DATLZF010000557.1:0-5987 GCA_035574135.1 Candidatus Methylomirabilota bacterium | reverse complement strand
ACCCCTTGGCGATGGCCTTTCTGGATGACGTCTTGCAGGACCTTGGTGCCACCGGGTGCGCCGAGGCTCAGGTTGATGATCATGGCCCCTTTGTTGATGGCGGTGTGGATGCCGTTGGCCACGTCGAAGGTCGAAGTGGTGGCGCGGTCGCCATAAACGTTGATGGGCAGGATGCGCACGCGCGCGCCCTCATCGGGCTTGAGGACGTAAGAGGTGCCTTTGAGCGCGGTTTGGGACATGGCATCGCCGTGAGAGGGGCCTGCTCCGGGCGGACCTGCCTCGCCCGCCACCGAGATCTGCGGGAGCACGAACGAGTTGTTGCCGCCCGAGGCGTGAAGCGCGGTGTCGATGAGCCCGACGATAATGTGATCGCAGTTGGGGTCGGCCTTGGGATTGAGGTCGTAGGAGGAGCCGGCAAGGGAGGTTTCCAAGCTGGGATCGCGATAGACCGGATAGTTCAAATCGACCGAGGCCACGTCCTCGTGCTGGCGCAGGGCTTCGCGGGCGGCGTTGGCGGCTTCCTCGGATTCGAACTCGAGCCGGTAGGCATTCAACTCCTCGTTGCGGCCGATGACCTTGGCGCCGAACCGGCGGGCGATCTCGTCGATGTTGGCGCCGGGTTTGAGTTGCACAATCAGCTCGCGCGTGAGATGTGCGGGCGGCGGATTCGTGCTCGCGTCCCTGACGGCCTGAGTGGCCTGCGCCTCGAAAGTGCGGAAGACAAGCAGCCGGGGTGCGCTGCCGTTGGTGGGCGGCAGCAACGCGCGGTTGAGGTTGCCGAGCAGCGAATCGAGCGCCTTGTCAGGGGGGCGGTCGCGAAAGCGGGCGTTGACCGGCCACCGCGCCGCTTCGGGATCAACGAAGATCTTCCAGCCGGTTGCGCGGGACACGCGTTCCAGGACGTCGATCACCTTCCAGGAACCCACGTCGGCATCGACGCGGTTCTCGTTGGTGCGCCAGTGCAGGGAATCGGCCGGCAGGGAAACGGCCAGGAGAAATTGGACGACGCCGATCAAGATCAGCGATGGCCCGTGGTTGCCCCGGCGATTCATCATGCGGCGCGAATATACACACCGTCCAACACACTGGCCACGGAAAGGTTGCGAGGGGTTTTGCGGGCCGGCTCACTCGTAGCGCAGCGCCTGGATGGGATCAAGCTTGGCCGCCTTGAGGGCGGGGATCAACCCGGCGAGCACGCCGACCATGGCGCTGAAGCCGAAGGCCACCGCCATGGCGGCGGGGGTGATCACGGGCGTGTTTTCCGTGGGAGAGATGATCATGAGCAGGCGGACCAGGAGGTTCGAGGTGATGAGACCCGCGATGCCGCCGAGCAGGGCGATGACGACACTTTCGACGATGATCTGGACGAACACGTTGAAGTTGGAGGCGCCGATGGCCTTGCGGATGCCGATCTCGCGGATGCGTTCCGTGATGCTGGCCAGCATGATGTTCATGATTCCGATGCCGCCCACCACCAGGCTGATGATGGCGATGATGCCGCCGCTCAAACGGGCGTTCCGGATGGAGACGGTGATCTGCTCGGCCCAGTTTTCCTGGGTTTGAAAGGCGAAATCCTCGATGCCCCGGTGGGTGTGCATGAGGACGTTCTTGGCCTGCTGGAGGGCCGGCTCCAGCTTGTCGATGCTGGCGATGCGGATGTAGAGGGAGGAGAGCCGGTTTTCCGGCGCGCTGTTGGTGGTGCTGCCGGCGCGAAACTTGATCAGCATGGTGGTGATCGGAATGTAGATCGTGGCGTTCTTCATGCGGAAGACGAAGCTGCCTCCGCGGCGTCCGCCCCAACCGCGGCTGCGGGCCGGACCGGTTTGGGACTGCGGCGTGTTCCGCTCGAGCAACCGCAGCTTACGTTCCTGCTCGCTCTCGTAGTGTTGGAACATGCCGATGATCCGCAGGGGCTGGCCATTGGCATTAATCGTCTCGCCCACCGGGTTGTATTCGTAGCCGAGTTCCTCCGGCGACCCGAACAACTCGTCGCGAATCAGCGTGCCGATCACGCAGACGCTGCGGGCATTCTCGAGATCAATGTCGTTGAACATGCGGCCGTGCTCGACCACGTGCTGGTTCATCTCGAGTGCCGCCGGGGTGGTGCCGATGAAGTTCCACGGGTTGAACGACCGACCGGCCCGGCTCAACATCACCCGATTCAAACGAATCTCCGGCGTGACCGACTCGATCAACGGCGCGCCTTTCCGAAGGGCCTCGTAATCGACCAGCGTAAGCCCGACGGCCTGGTCGGTGAGATGTTTCTGGCCGGGGGGAATGTCCTGTTCCTCGATGCGTACCTTCTCCAGACCGCCGATGGCGATCAGGGCCTCGCGCATGCCGTTTTCCATGCCTTTAACCATGGCCGACATGGCCACCAGACTGGAGACACCGAGAATGATGCCCAGCATCGTCAGCAGGGAACGGAATTTGTGTGCCCAGATTTCCTTGAACCCGATGCTGATGGCGTTGAGGAGATTCATGCGCGGTGGCAGGGCGGTGAATCGGGGGGCGAGGCTCAGGTCAGGGCGGGTGCCGCCCGCCGATCCAGACCGGCCAGCCTGGCGTCCACTTCGGTGGCGATCTTGCCGTCGCGGATTTCGATCCGGCGCGGAGTGACAGCGGCGATGCCCGGATCGTGAGTGACGAGGGCGATGGTGCGGCCCTCGCGGCTCAGATTGCGGAACAGCTCGAGGATGGCCTCGCCGGTGTGGGAATCGAGGTTGCCGGTTGGTTCGTCGGCAAAGATGATTTTCGGGTCGTTGACCAGCGCCCGGGCGATGGCCACCCGCTGTTGCTGTCCGCCCGACAACTGCAGGGGGCGATGTTTGCTGCGGTTGTCGAGGTTCACCTGGCGCAGGGCGGCCATGGCCCGCTCCCGGCGTTCGCGGCCCCCGATGCCGCTGTAGAGCATGGGCAATTCGACGTTCTGCAATACGGTGAGCTTGGGCAGCAGATTGAAGAACTGGAAGACGAAGCCGATTTTCTGGTTCCGAATGCGCGCCAGTTGGGTGCGGGGGGCCTCGTGAATCAGGATGTTGTCCAGCTTGATGGTGCCGCGGCTGGGGGAGTCCAGACACCCGAGGATGTGCATCAAGGTGGACTTGCCGCTGCCGGAGGGACCGATGATGGAGAGGAATTCGCCTGTCTCGATGTCGAGGCTCACGTCATCCAAGGCGCGGATTTCCTCGCCGCCCAGATGATAGATTTTGCTGACGTTGCGAACTTCGACCAGCGCCATGGCCTTCAGGAACCGGCCGACTTGCTCTGCGGACGGAGGGCCGCCGGCGCGTTGGCGCCGGAGGTGGCTGCGCCCAGGGCCGTCCTGCTCCCGTCGGCCGCTGTGCGGGGAGAGCCGCCGCCGGCGCGGGCCGGTGTGGCTCCGCTCTTCTCTTCAGGTCGGACGGCGGTGGCGTTGTCCGGTTGTTCCAAGGCCACGATTTCGCCGGCCGTCAGCCCCCGCTGGACCTCGGCGAAGGAGTAATCGCTCAACCCGATGGCCACGGGCCGCCGCTCGAAGCCGTCCGGCGTCTTCACGTAAACAAACCGGTCGCCGTTCTCCGTGAACACCGCCGAGAGCGGGACCGCCAGCACGTTCTGGGCGGTGGCGATGGGAATGTTGAGCACGGCCGTCATGCCCGGCCGAATGGCCGGATCGACATCCTTGAGGAGAATGCGGGCCGAGAAGCCCTTGATGCCGTTGCGAATCACGGCCTGGGGGGCGATGCGCTGGACCACGCCCGTCAGTTCAAGGCCGGGCACCGATTCGACCTGCACCCGCACCTGTTGGCCGGGCTGGAGCCGGATCACATCCGCCTGGTTGATGTGGGCGTTGATGATCATCTCATTGAGATTGGCGATGGTGGCGATCTCCGTGCCCGAGTTGAAGCCGGCTGCGCCCGACACGGTCTGCCCGACGGACACCGGCCGGGTCAGCACGGTGCAGTCGAACGGGGCAAGGATCTTGGTCTTGGTCAGCCGGTCTTCGATGAGGCGAAGCGCCTTCTCGGCCCGATCCAGGGCATTGGTGGCCAGATCGTACTCTGTCCGCGCGTCCTCGAAAACTTCCTGGGCAATCAGTTTGTCCTCGAAGAGCTGCTTGGCGCGCGTAAACGACCGACTGGCCTTCTGCAACTGGAGCTTGGCGCCGTCGATGTCGGTCAGGCGCGAGGACCGCTCGATCTGCAAATCCTGGTCGTCGAGCCGACACAGCAGGGCCCCCTTGCGGACCTTGTCGCCGATGTCCACGGGCAGCTCGGCGATCCGCCCGTTCACCTCGGGCCGCACGGAAACCTGATCGGCGGGACCGATCTCTCCCGCGGCCGTCACGGAGAACAGGATGTCGCGCGTCTCCACCAGGGCCGTGGCTTCCTTGTCATCTTCGCGCGCCTGCGCGGTTCCCGGCAGGGGCCTCTTCCAAACGAACAGCGCGCCGGCTCCCAGAGCCAGCACGGCCACGACACTCACGATCAGTTTCATCAGAATCCGGTTTGGTGGGACATCCCGTCCTGCTTTGCCCGGCGTAGCTGACAATGAGCTTCAGACCAGGCATTTGCCCACAGGTGTGAGATGCGTTCCGAGGGCCGGTTATTCACTCGATCTCGCGGCCCGGGGCGTCGCGGCGGCGGTGCAGGGGGCTCGCGCTGTCGCGGTCACTGTCCAGGGGCGTGATGGCCGTTTGCGGTGCGAAGAGACCCTCGCCTGCGGCTCATTGAGGAGGGGTTCTGCTCCGTCGGCGCGAAGAGCTGCGCCGGTCTCACTCCGCGGCGCGCGGCGGCGTTGACGGGAGACGCGAGCTTTGTGACTTTGGGCCCGCATGCCCGAGCAACGGCTGGTTCGCATCATCACCGCGAAGGACGACGCCCTTCGCCACCAATCGCTTGATGCGGTGTGTGCCTCGCTGGGGGCGGCGGAACTGCTCGAGGAGGCCGGGGAGCTGGATCGCTTCCGCCGCGGGTGTGAGAATCTTTACCAGCGGGTCCGCGCACTGTTCTTCCTGTATGCAATCCATCGTTTTCATCTGCCCGCGCGCTGGGCGGCGGGGGCCGGAGGAACAGCCGGTGCGGCCGGGCTGATTCCCTTCGACGGTTACCGGCATCTGCTGGAGCGGCGCTTTGGCGAGGCCATCGATGCGTTCCTGGCGGCGCAGGAACGAGGCGGGCCGGGGGATGGACTGAGCAGCGCGCTGGCGACAGCCTACCAGCGGCTGGCCTTTCAAACACTGGCCGACCAGGTGCGGCGCAGCGTGCGGTCCGTGCGTGGTAATCAATGGATGTTTCGCATGGGGCACCCGGCGGACCAGCCACTGCGCCTGCGGCCGGAGCTGACGCAGCGCAGCGCGGAGGACGGCCTCTATCCAGTGTTGTGCGAGCGCACGCCGGTGCGCATGGACCTGACGCATTGCGGCTGGAGCGACATTTTTTTCCTCGGCATGGATTATCCGGAGGGAGCGCGCGTGCTCAATGTCTCGGTGGATCTCGGGGTCCGGGGCCGCGACGCCGCGCCCCGCCCGCCGGTCGAGGCGTATCTGCGCGTGATCGATGAGCCGCTGCTCCGGTTGGCAAGCGTTGATCTGGGGGTGATGGCGGACGTGACGGCGCTGGCGGACGTGTTCGATTTTGCCAAGGACCATCTCGGTTTGCTCAAGGCTGCGGTCATCGCCAGCGGGCTGGTGCCGCCCGGCGTTGAAGGTTCCGGTCAGAGCCTCGCGGAATTGCTGGCCCGCATCGTTGGGCCCGGGCGCGGTCTCGAGATCGTCAGCAACGTCAACAACATTCCCAAGGGTTCGCGCCTGGCGGTGTCCACGAACCTCCTGGCGGCGCTCATCAGTGTGTGCATGAGAGCGACAGGCCAGGCGGCGTCGCTCACCGGGCCCTTGCAGGAGGGGGAGCGGCGACTGGTGCTGGCGCGGGCCATTCTCGGCGAGTGGCTGGGGGGATCCGGCGGGGGCTGGCAGGATTCCGGTGGCGTATGGCCCGGCATGAAAC
>DATLZF010000556.1:0-3430 GCA_035574135.1 Candidatus Methylomirabilota bacterium | reverse complement strand
CCATGATGCTTCATGGCTTTGGCTTGCAACCGGGGCAGGAATCCATACGTTGGCCGCCAAACCGAAGCATCGAAAGGGATCAACGTGGAACCAGCAGCCGACTCGCGTCAGATGGATCAGCAGACCGTGGAACAGTTGATGGCGGGTCGCGCCCGCATCGAGGGGGAACTGGCCAAGGTGATCGTGGGACAGAAGGAGGTGATTGAGGAACTGCTCATCGCGCTGTTCGCGGGCGGGCATTGCCTCATCACCGGCGCGCCTGGTCTGGCCAAGACGCTGCTGGTAAAGTCCATCGCCCGGATTTTTCATCTCAAGTTCCAACGCATCCAATTCACACCTGACCTGATGCCGGCCGACATCACGGGGGTGGAGATTTTGCAGGAGGGCGCCGAGGGCCGGAAGATGACGTTTGTGCAGGGCCCCGTGTTCGCGAACATGATCCTCGCGGACGAGATCAATCGCACGCCGCCAAAAACCCAGGCGGCGCTGCTCGAAGCGATGCAGGAACATCAAGTCACTGCCGGCGGTGTCCGTCACAAGCTCGAGGAGCCCTTTTTCGTCCTGGCCACCCAGAACCCGATCGAGATGGAAGGTACCTATCCCCTGCCGGAGGCGCAGCTCGATCGCTTCATGTTCAACGTGGTGATTGATTACCTGCCCGAGGACGACGAGGTGGCAGTGGTGATGAAGACCACCGCGCGCGAAGCCGAACCCATCACACCGCTCTTCACCGGCGAGGATGTGTTGCGGTTCCATGACATCGTGCGCCGGGTGCCGATTGCCGAGGACTTGGTGCGGTTCGCGGTCCGGCTGGCGGCTGCCTCCCGGCCTCGTCAACACGGAACGCCGGATTTTGTGAACGAGTGGGTCAGTTGGGGCGCCGGATTGCGCGCCGGGCAATATCTGGTTCTGGGCGCGAAGGCGCGGGCGCTGCTGCACGGGCGATCGCACGTCACCCTGGAGGATCTACGGACACTGGCTTACCCCACCCTCCGGCATCGCATCTTGATCAACTACCGCGCCGAAGCCGAGGGCGTGACGGTGGAAAAGCTGATAGCACGCCTCCTGGACACCGTGACCGGGCCGGGTGCCGCACGGTGAGCGGAGGCGGGCGGGGTTCTACCGGGCGGCTCCGGGGGTATCGTTGTTCTTTGCCGCGAGTTCCGCCTCGGCGAGGTGATGTTTTTCACGCAGCGTCGCGTACACGCCGCCGCCCACCAGACTCCAAAAGAGGCTGCCCCCGTAGGCCAGCAGCGAGAGGGAGAGCGCGTCGGTGGGATGGACGCCGAGAGTGTGGAGGATCTGTACAAAGAGGTTTTCCCGAACCCCGAGGCCGCTGGGGGTGATGGGCAGAGCGGCCAGGCAGATGACGATGGGCACAACGACGAACAATTCGATCGGCGCGATGGACAGTCCGAGACCGCGCGCGAGCACGATGAATTGCAGCACGCAGACCGCGTTGAGCAGCATCGAAAGACCGAGCGCCTTGAGCACGTAGAAGCGCGCCCGGCCGAACCGCCGGCAGGCGTCCAGCACGTATTCCAGCCACTCGCCCCGGGGCAGCCGCCGCAGCCAGTGCCGGGCGCCGGACCAGGTACGGGACACGCCACCCCAGAAGGCCAGCACGAAGAACGCCGTGCCGGCCAGCATCATGCCGGTGACCACCAGCGAGAGCAGGCGCAGCCAGCGGCTCTCGAAGAGCACCGGAAAGTTGAACACCATCATCACACAGGCGAACAACAGCATGGCCCAGAGTCCGATCAGCCGGTCGATCACCACGGTCAGCACCGCCTCGGTCTTGCGGTGATGCGTCTCTCGCGCGGCATACCAAGCCTTCATCACGTCGCCGCCGGTCGAACCGAGGAGGAAGGAGTTGTAGAAATGAGCGACGAACGAGATTTCGAGGTCGCGACCCCAGCGCAGGTGGCACCCCTGCACGTGCAGAGCGGTCTGCCAGCGAGCCACGCCGAGCAGCAGCGTGCCGCCCATCAAGGCGACCGAGACCGCGAGGGGCCCCGGCGGGATTTGGCCCAGGCGGCGCAGCAAGGCGCTCGGGCCGACCCTCCAGCCGCGGCTCCATTGCTCGAGGCGGGGCCGCTGGTTGAAGGCTTCTGCTCCTTCGCTCAGGCGGGCTTCGTTGACGAAGATGGAGTGGATGATCCACAGCATGAGCAGTCCGCACAGGCCGGCCCGCCAGGTGACTCTCCAGATTTTCCGGCCCGCGCTCACTCGGCGCCCCAGATGCCCTTCAAGTGCTGCACGCCGGCCCGGGCTTCCTCGGGGCCGAGCGAGGGGCTGAGTTCGAACACCTTCAAATGGTGGGGCGCGACCAGGGGCGCCAGCGCGGCAAAGTCGATCATGCCCGCTCCCGGCGCCCGGTGATCGCGGCCGGGGAATTGCACATCGTGGACGTGGAAACCGTAGAGGCGTTCGCGCATGGCCTCGAGATGACGGGCGTGCGCAATGAAGCCGAGGTTTTCCTTGATCTGTGCGTGGCCGGTGTCGTGCCAGTACACCACGGTGGGGTCACGAAACTCCCGGAAGAAGTCGGGGAAGTCGGATTCGAAGGGGATTTCCCCCACCGCCTCGCGGTTTTCGATGCCCAGCTTGAGGCGGCGGATTTTCGCTTCATCGACGATGCGCCAGAGCGTTTCGTAGGCGTGCTGCACGAAGCGGCCCTTTTTTTTCTCCCGCTTGGCAATCGCTTCCTGGCGCAGCTTGTCGAACTTGGGCGTGTCACGTTTGCCGTCACGGGCCAGTTCGAGCAACTTGTCCGTGTAGTCGCCCATTTCCACCGCGCCCATGTGCAGGACCACGAGCGGAGCCCCGACGCGCACGGCGGTGTCCAGCGTTTTGATGGTGTGCTTGATGGCGCGCTCGCGCTCGCGTTCGTCCTCGGCGGTGAACTTGAAGATGTTCGGCGCTGCCCGCTCGACGCCCATGGGGAGGGGGCAAAAGTTGTGCAGGCTCGAAATCTTGATCTCGCCCGCATCAACGGCCTGGAAAATTCCCGGCAGGAGACTGATGCGGATGCCGTGGCTGAGCTCGGCGTAGTCGAAGCCGAGATCGCGGATTTCGAGCAGCATTGCCCGTCCGTCGGTGTGGCGGTGGGAATTCCAGCAGGTGGATAGGGAATACATGGTGCGGGTCAACGACCGAGCGGTGGCGGTCCGATCCTCCCTCGCGGGGTCAATCTTCAAACCGGGCCGCGTGAGAACCAAAAAGGCCGGCTGCGGGCGAGGGTAAAGCGCCCGAAGCCGGCCATCGAGATGGGTCGCGGACTAGAGGTCCGCGTATCGGGCGCTCAGCATGGCGGAAAACCGCGCGGCTTTCTCCTTGCGGCGACGGCGCTCGCTGGGCTTCTCGAAATGCCGGTGGTTGCGCACCTCTTTGAGGGTGCCCTCCCGGTCGATCTTCTTCTTCAATCGGC
>DATLZF010000555.1:0-5742 GCA_035574135.1 Candidatus Methylomirabilota bacterium | reverse complement strand
TGGTGGGGGCGGAGTTGGCGCCGGGGCCCAGTGTGTTGGGCTGGCGCGGGGTGGGGGTGGTCATGAAGTAGCGCGTGTCGGCACCGTCGGCGTAGCGGCCTTCGGAAACGTCGTTGGTCTGGCCGTTGAACGAGACGGCGTCGATGACGGTGATCCCGTCCGGCGCAAACAGGCCAATGGCTTCGCCGTCGCGGGAAAGCGCGAAACCGGCATGAAGGTCGGCCACGCTCGCATCGTTCTGGGTCGTTTCGTTATCCGCCCAGACCAGCAGGAAGCCGCCCGGCGGCACGAGGTAACGGCCCGGACCGGGAATCTTGTAGCGGGTCGGACTGGTCAGCGAGTCAGTGAGATAATACCCGGCAAGGTCCACGGCCTCCTCGCCGGCGTTGTAGATCTCAAACCAGTCATCCCAATCGCCATCAGCGGGATCGCGGAGGAAGTTGGTGTTGCCCGCCATCCACTCGTTGATGAAGAGGTTCACGTTGCGAGTGACGTTCGTGGCGCCAGGGGTGGGATGGAACAAGACGACGCGGTTAAAGGGCTGTCCATCAGGAGCGGAACCGTAGGAGAGGTTCGGTCCCAGGCCGTAGTTGAGATAATCGGTGATCTGCGGTTGGCCTTCGACCATGCGCACCAGGGCGACGGAACCGGTGGGGCTGGAGAGCCGGAAGGAGGCGTGCCAGTGATCGGCCGTGGCTTCGCCGGGCTCGCCATCGAGCCATACCAGCTTGAATTCGCCGGGCCCGATCGAGGCCTCCGCCGGGAATTGCCATTGCAGGAGGTTGTTCGTGTAGTTGTCGGCCAGGTAGTAGCCGCTCAGGTCCACGACGTTGGTGCCGGCGTTGTAGAGTTCGAGCCACGGCTCGCGCTCGCCGGCGTTGTCGGTGGCCCCGGCGTCGTGGAGCACCTGGATTTCATTCAACCACACCGGGTCGTAGGCGGGCAGCGTGTCGGGGAACAGATTGGGAGCGCCGGGCGAACCGTTCACCGCCCGGGCGACGCCGTTGGTGTTGAAATTGTTGCCCGGCACGGTGCGCACGTTGACTTGCGCCGAGTTGGTCTCGGGCAGGATCCAGAAGGTCAGTGTGTAGAGGTTGCTAAGGGCCACGCGGTCGGCCAGCCGATGCTGGATGGCGGTGGCGAGGTTCTGGTAGCTGCCCGAGCCGCGGATGAGCAGGCTGTAGCGACCGGAGTGGCTCACGGCGTCAGTCACGATCGACTCGCCGTAATTGGCCGGGATGATCCACGAAGCGGTGTCGCCCGTCTCGAAACCGCCGTTGAGGATGATGTTCTGCCCGTTGGTGTCGGTGAGCGTCACGTCGTCCAGATAGGCGCTGCCGGCGGTCTGCAACCCCATGAGTAGATTGGTAGCGTTGAGGATATTGCCGGTGCGGCTGACGCGCGTCCAGCCCTGCCGGCCGGCCCAGTTGCTGACCCGGCTGTTGTCCCGGGCCTCGTCGATCACTTGCAGCGAGGGGCCACCACCATCCGCCTGCCGGCTCCAGGGCAGGTCGTCGTCGTACTTCACCTTGTCCACCGCGACCCAGACGATGTTGGTGGTGACATTCGGCCCGTTGGTGGTGATGACCTGGGTGGGGCGCTCCAAGGTCAACGTCTCACCGCCGCCATCGAGGCGGCCGTTGAAAACGACCGTGGCCGCGGCCACGCCGTAGGCGAAGGAAAAGGCACCGGGGTTGCGGGCGGCGACCAGATACTGGCCGTTGGTCACCACGGTGTGCGGCGGGAAGACGAGGTCCAGGCCGTTCACACGCCAGCCGCCGAGGTCGAAGGCGGTCGTCGCCGAACGGTTGTGAATCTCGATGTACTCGGCGTCGGGCGCCGCCGGGTTGTACATGATCTCGGAGAAGGTGAGGGAATCCTCCGGCGCATCCGCGGTGCCGGTGTAGTGAATGGTCACGGTGGCCTGAGCACCGGACACCGGCTGACCGGCGCGGTCGCGGCCCTCGATGTGCAGGACCGTGTCGGGATCGGTGACGACGACCTGTGCCGCCCACGCTTTGACGGAGCGCCAGGTCACCGGGTACTCGACGCCGTTGATCCAGATGGTGGCGACGTCCACCGGCGCCTCCCCCGTGACGGTCACCCGGTTGGCATCCGTCGTGACCTCGTTGCTGCTGGTGAGACTGAAAGCGGCGGCGTCCTCGGCGCGGACGGCGTTGAGGATGCTGACCCGGGCGCTGTTGATGAACGGCTTCACCGAGGTGGCCGGGTTCTCCGGGGTGATGCCGCTGGCCAGCATGGCAGCGTATTTGGCGTCGAGGATGCGGTTCACCCGGTTGGTTTCAAAGGCGCTGAGGCAGATCTCCCGCAACGCCCGGAGGTACATGCGGCGGAACTTCGGACTCTGATAAAGCCGGGGCATGATGGCGTCCTGGCTGTTGACGAGGAACAGGTTCTGTCCCGGCCCCCACGAGCCGCTGTTGTTCAGCACGATGTTCATGTCCCAGATCATGAGCGACCATTTCCCGCCCCGGGGCCGCCAGCCGTACATGTTCTGCGAGTTCTGACTGCCAAAGTGGTCCCAGTCGCCCACGGAATGGTGGACGGCGAAAATGCGCATCCATTGCTCCATGTTGGCGACGGCCTCCATGGCGGTGTTGAAGGCCTCCCAACCGTTGGTGGGGGTATTGGCCGCGTTGATGAGATCGAACACCGGTTGGAAGTCGTTGGCCGTGCTGTCCGCGGCGCGAACGAGGTAATTGTGCCGGTAGGCGCCGAGGTCGTGAACGACGCCGTTGCTGAGGGGCGTGGTGAATCGCGTCAGCGCACACCAGCGGTTGTTGCGGAAGTTGACGGCGCCCGTGGCGGCATCGTCCGTCTCAAACCACGGCTGGAGCTTGTAAAGATTGCCCTCGTCGTCGTCCGGGAAGAACGACTCGATCACATCGCCGCCCGGGGTCTGCGTGTCCTCCATCAACGAGGTGGTGCCGCCGCGGCGGTTGCCGTTGACGAACATGTTCACAAAGCGCCGGTAGTTCCACGGCAGGCCGAGCTGGCGGGCAATGCCGTAGCAGAATTGCTCGCGTTGCACGGCGGCGTCGTCGAAGGGGCCGTTGCCGGGCGCGTGCACCTTGTTCAGGTTCTCGGTGCCGAGGAACAGGTCATCCAGCGGCAGTTCGATCGAGTAATGGCAGCCGGCGTTCACCGGCGAGGAAAAACCTTGGTGGTAGGGGCTGCCCGAATACTTCGAACTCATGTTGTAGATCGCCCGGAAGTTGCCATAGACGAAGGTACCGAAGATGCGTTCGTTGCTCATCACCGGGCGATTGATCCAGTCGCTGACGTTGTTGGTGGTGAGCCACTGGCGGTAAGTGCCGAAGCTGGTGGCCACGATCGGGTCGCCGAAACGCACCAGGCACTCGAACGGACGAAGGTAGGAAGCATCCTGCGGCGGGAAAACCCGGGTGGCATTCCACCGGTCGGTGGCCTCCACCTGAAAGGCCGCCAGCCGGCCCGCCGCCTGGCCCGGGATGATCCCGCTGAACACGCCGTCGCCAGCGATCGCGTCGCCGCCCGTGCCGTCGTCCCGCATCGCCACCGCTGTCTGCACGGGCGAGGGGTCAATGCGGTACTTGAGGATCAGCGCGGTCACGCCGTCGGGATCGTGCACGCGGGCGGTGACCACGGCGTCCTGATTGGCCTCGGGGATGACGGGATGGTGGGCGACTTCGTAAATGGCCGGAGCGTTGTTGGTGAGGGCGCGGCTGTTGCGGGCGCCGGGGGTGCCGAGATTGGCCGGCACCGTCATGCGACCGTAGGCCTCCATCCAGTTGCCATGCGTGCGGATGACCAGTTCGGGCCAGCCGCGCAGCCAGCGCACCTTGGCCCGAATGGTGGCGGTCGAGCCCTCGGGAATCGCGGCCGTCAACATGCAACGCAGCCGGTTGATGATCGAATCACCGCGAGCACTGGCCCGGATATGAAGGGCCTGCGCGCTGTCGTATCCGGCGAAACCCGTGGCCAGCGAGTTGGTGGAGCGGTAATGGTCCCCGCGAGCCGTCCACTGTCCCAGGCCGCCCTCGAAGTTGGAGTTGGCGGCAGCCAGGAGATTGGCGCCGCCGGGACCGATGACCTCGATGTCATCGACCAGGCATTCGCCCTCGTTGAGCGTCATGATCTGCACGTTGTTGGCGCTCTCGGCGCCGTTGTCGATCACGCCAGTCGCTTCGATGGACGTCCACGGCGCCTTGGCCGTTTCATCGCTGTCGGCCCAGTTGTGCGCGAGGCGGTGGTTCGAGCGGGGATCGATCAACTCAAGGCTGCTTCCGCCGCCGTTGGCCCACTGCCCCCACTGCCCCCCATTGATGTAAGTCACCTCGTCCACTACCACGTACACCGTGTTGGTGCGCACCTCGCCCTGGCTGTTGGTGGAGATGTTCAACTCCGGCCGGGCCAGCGCCAGGCGTTCCCCCCGGTTGGCCAGCGAGCCGTCGAAGTTGCCCACCGAGTTGGTCGCGTTGAGCGTCGGGTGGTTCTGCCGGAGCCGCTCCAGATTGCGCGCCACCACGAGGTAGCCACCCGGCGCAATGACCGCATTGGACGGAAAGGCGTAATCGATCCCGGCCACGAACCGCCAGCCGCCCAGGTTCACCGGGGCCATGCCCTGATTGTAGAGTTCCACAAACTCGTCGTCGCTGTCTCCGGAGATGGGTTTGTACATGATCTCGTTGATGACGATGTCATCGATGCGGATGGCATCGTTGCTGGCACCCGGCGTGCGGTTGGCCAGGGGATAAAACTCGCGGGCGCCGTCGGGAAACCGGCCTGCGGACACGCCCTCGGCCTGGGCTTCGAACTGCACAGCGTCCAGGACCGCCCCGCCGGGCGCGCGGAGATACACCGTCTCCCCGCCGGCGCTCAACCCGAACCCCAGTTGCGCCTGGTCGAACACCACAAAACCGCGCGGCGGAATGATGGTGTCGGGCGGCACGACGAATTTGTTCGTCGCCGCTTCGTCCGACAGCGAGCAACCCGAGATGTCCACCGCCTGAGCCGAGTGATTGTACAGCTCCACATAATCCTGCTGCGGGGGCTCGGTGCGGGCGAGGAATTCATTGATGACAACCGCATACAACCCGCCCAGACGGGGTGTTTCCCAGCGCCCCGGGGACCCGCCGATCTCGGCGCTGATGGCCCAGGCCTGAGGAAAGGCCTCGCCGTAGGACGGCCGGTTCAACACCAGCGAATGCCCCGTGCCGTCCGCGCCGATGGGCCAGGGATTGTCGAGCGAGTAGGGAATTTCGAGCAGCACGGCGTTCTCCTTGTTGCGCAGCCGGATCGTGCCCGCGCGGGCGGGAGCGTTGGTGAACGGACCCAGCACGCCCGACAGCCCCGTGGCGGCTGCCAGAGCCGCCGGATTGCGCGCCACGACCACAAACGCATTCCCAGGAATGTGCAGACCTTCAGGGAAGGTGAAATCGATCTCCCCCGTGAGCCGGTAGCCACCGATCTCCTCGGGAAAGGGATTCGAATTGTAGAGCTCCACGAACGCGAGATTGGTGTCGGCGGGCGTGTTGCCCCGGTGCAGCATCAGTTCCGTGATGGCAAAGGGCGTGGTCCGCCGGGAAGGCCCTGGCGGCTCGAGGTTGAGCTCGACCGGCGCGCTGCCGGGATCGGTCACGGGCGCGTAATCCCGAAACCGGGCCGTCACCGGCTGACCGGCCGCGCGGCTGCACGCCGCCAGCCCCACGTGCACCGCCCCAGGCATGACGACGGTGGCCG
>DATLZF010000554.1:0-6114 GCA_035574135.1 Candidatus Methylomirabilota bacterium | reverse complement strand
CTTGTCGGCGCGGATGTCGAGTTTGAGGCGCGGGTCGCGTGCCACGGCGGCTTTAAGTTCCGCCTGGAGCCGGTCGAAAGTGACCGGTCGATCCCCGATGAAGAAGTAGGGCGCGTTCGTGGCGATCTGGACGATGAAGGGCTCGGAGTCGCCGGAGCCCGGTGTCGCGGCCCTGGCCTCGGGCAGGGCGATCTTCAACACGCCCGGTTTGTCCTGTTTGAACGTCGTGGACACCATCAGGAAGATCAGGACGACCAGCAGCACGTCGATAAGGGACACGATGATGACCTGGGGCGTCCGGCGACGGTGACGGGTGAGAAAGCGCATGGGAACAGCCCGTTAATGACGCAGCGTCGGGGAGGCCGGCTCGCTCTCGCTGGCTCGGTAGTGCCGGCGGAGAAACTCGCCGCAGATGGCCTCCATTTCCACGGCCATGTTCTCGACCTTCTTGCTGTAATAGCTCCATGAAATCACTGCCATGATGGCGATGAGCAGACCGCCGAGGGTGAAACCGAGCGCATCGCCGATGCCCTTGGCGAAGAGCGCCTGTTGCTCGGGCCCCGGGCTCGCGCCCATGCCCAGGAAGAGGGTGATGAGACCCCAAATGGTGCCGACCAGGCCCAGGAGCGGCGCTATGCCCACGATGATTTCGAGCACGACCAGCCCGCGCTCCAGTTGGGTCAGCTCGTGGCGGGCGCGGGTCTCGACCACCCCCACCGTCTCTTCGCGCGGCCAGTCCAGGTGTTCGGCGGCAAACAGCAACAGTCGCGAGACGGCGGACGGGCAGGCGTCGCACACCGAGCGCAGGCGGGGCAGTTCGCTGGCGGAATGGTAGCGTTGCACGACCTCGACGACGGCCGGCGGGATGACCTTGTGCCAGCGCAGCGCCAGACCGCGCTCGACGATGAAGGTGACGGTCACGATCGAGGTCATGACCATGACGAGGATGAAGAAGATTTCCATGAAATGAGGCGACGGTCGGTGGGAGTCTTGAGGTGGAACCGGTTATTCGTAGTAAAAGGTGAACTGGACGGAGCGCATGTTGCCCATGGCGGTGCGCATTTCCCGCGGCCAGGGCCGGTAAGGGACGGAATCCAGGATCGATCGCTCGCAGAGGAATCCCTGGAAATCCTGCGTCGTGTTGTCCTCGATCTTCAGGTCGAGAATCCGGCCATCGAAAGTCATTTGGAACTGCAACACCACCTTGCCCGACTGAAAGCTCAGCCGCGTGTTGTCGATCAGCCGATGCCAGTTCTGTTCGACGATGCGGATGAACTCGGCGTCGTAGGCGCCCCAGCGCGATCCCTCGACATCGGGGGCCACGCGTCCGCGACGCTTCGTGCCGCCGTCCTGGCGCATCCGTTCGCCCGCTCGCGGACCCGCCTGGTCGCGCACGGCCGCGAGTGTACGCGGCCGGGCGGGCCGGGAGGTTGCGTCCTCCCCCAAGCTGGCGTCGGCCGGCCGGTCCTGCGGCCGGCGCACGGAGGGATCCAGCTTGGCGAGATCACTCAGCAGATCGTTTTTGGGTCGGGCCTTCTGCGCCTGCTCCTGAGGTGGGGAGGGTTGAAGGGGGAACTCCTTCGGTTTCCGGCTGTCCTCGGTGCGGATCAGTTTCTCCTGCTGGCCGTCAATCTTCGGCCGGTTGGAGTCCAACGTGGCGTCCGGGTTGGCCGCCCGGCTCGAACGTTCACCGTAGAAGGGGGTGTCCTTGGGCGCCGTCTCGGTCGGCAGCGAGGGATCGACATCGACGAAGTGCAGGGGCACGACCTTGGGCTGCTCGGCTGCGGCCGGCGTCGGGGCCCGCGCTGGTGGAGGGGGGGGCAGGGTGCGTTGGAACAACGCCGTCAGCAGCCGGAACGAAGGTTGGTGTTGCCACCAGCCCTGGCTCTGGCCGATCCGCCACGTGAGGAGCAGGAACGCATGAATCAAAACGGAAACCGCCAGGGCCGCCAGCACAGGCTGTCGGGCCGCAACAGCGTGCAGTCGGTCTCTCGCTTCGTTCAACGTCATCGCTGTCATCACTGACGCGGTTCAAACTCTTTGGCTTCAGCCAGTCCAATCACGCCCACCGTTTACACGATCGCCGGGGCGCACGCAAACCCGCTCACGCCGGCAGGGCGGGAGGTCCTCCGCCGCTCTGCATGATCGGCACGATGCGTCTTGGGATCAATCGGGCCGGCACGAGGTGGCGTCGGCGCATGGGCAACGCGGCCGCTCGCAGCGGGCTACGCAGGGGCGCTTCCCGGAGTTCCGTTTGCGACCTGTACGGTTTCCAGCCACAGGTGAAATTGCCGGATGCGTTGGTGCGTGCCGAGCACCAACAGCTCATCTCCCGCTTGGAGACGGTCCCGGCCCGAGGGGGAGAGATTGCGCTCGCTGTCTCGTCGGATGGCGCCGACTTGGACGCCGTGGCGGCGGATCAAGTCCAGCTCAACCAGGGTCCGGCCTTCGAGAGGGCTGCCGGCGGGCACAGTCAGCGTTTCCAAGGTCAACTCTTCAAAGGCGCCCGTCCCCGCCGCGGTGGCCGGTAACTGGCCCAGGTAGCGCGCGGCGCGTACCAGTTCGGCGGGAGGCCCGAGCAACAGCAGTTTGTCCCGGGGATAGATGACGGTGTCGGCGCTCGGGTTGACGATGCCGTAGCCCTGGCGGTCGATGCCCACGATGGAGCATCCGAACCGGGGTCGCAGCGCGAGTTGCGCGATGGTCTGGCCGGCGTGCTTGGACTCGGCCGGCAGCGTCACCTCGTCGATTTCGATCTGCCAGTCCGACGAACCGTCGAGCGTCGCCGCTGACCATGCCGAGGCGGAAGTGAGCTGACTGGCCTGGGCGAAGCGTTCCATCAGTTCGATCTCAAGCCGGCTGTGCAGACGCACCAGCCGCCGCCAGAACACCACCGCCACCCCCGCCAGCACGACCAGCACCCCGGTGGCCGCCCCGAGCACGACCGCCCCGGAGGGCAGCAGGGCAAAGAGCCAGGCGGTCAGCACCGCCAGCGCCACGCTGCGCAGGGCGAACTCGAGAATCGGTCGGAGCCGGCGCTGCCGCCGGGCGCCGCTGGTGGCGACCTCCGCCAGGATCATGCTCAATGCCGTCACGTTGCGCCAAATGGCGATCAAGGGGGGCAGCAGCAGGAGGCCGAACGCGGTCCAAAACAGAACCAGCAGACCGTTCGGAAACAACCAATCCCGCCCCAGCGCTGCGACTGCACGTTCATAGATCGGATTGGCGAAAAGAATCAGCGACGAGGTGAACAGGACGTGCATCCCCAGGTGCACGATGCGTCGGCCCGCCAGCTTCCAAAACATGCTGGTGGTTTGACGTCCCCGCAGGCGGTTCAGCCAGTCATGATAAAAGGCCACCCACTCCCGGAGGAGCAGCGGTTCCCCGGCGGCGATGCGCCCACTCAACGCCTCGGCGTGTCGGGCCAGCACCGGCCCCAGAATGGCCGTCAGCAGCGACCCGCCCACCGCCGCCGGATAGAGGGACTTGGGTAGTATTCCGGCGTTGACGCCCAATTGGGCGATGATGAACGAGAATTCGCCCAGCGGTGTCAACGTGAGTCCGGCTCGCAGGGATTGGCGTGTCGTGTGCCCCGCCATCACAAGCCCGAAGGCGCAGGCCAGCGGCCGGAGCAGCAAAGCCAGCCCCGTCAACGCCAACGCCATCGGCCACGCTTCGGCCACCAGCCCGACATCGGCCAGCATACCCACCGCCACGAAAAAGACGGCACCGAAGATCTGTCGGACGCCCTCAAAGACGCGCTCGACCTCCGCCTTGTGGCGGGTGCTGCCCACAATCGCGCCGAAGACGAAGGCGCCCAATGCCAGCGAATACCCTGCCGTCTCCGCCAGCCAGCCCAGCCCCAGGAGCAGGCCGGTGATGACGAGCGTTTGCAGTTCCGGATGCGAATCCCGGCTGAGCCAGCCCAGCAGCTTGGGCAGGACCAGCAGGGACAGCAGGACCAGGAACACCACGAACGCCCCGAGCGCTCCGACGGCCGGCAACAGCGCAGCGGACCGCGCCCCGCCGAACTGAATCATCGAAGTGAGCAACGTCAGCATCACCACCGCCACCACGTCTTCCATCACCGTGATGCCGAGCGCCAGTTGGCCCTCGCGTTCGTGCGTGGCGTTGGTCTCCTCCAACATCTTCGAAACGACCGCCGAACTCGACACCATGAGCATCCCGGCGATGAACAGACCTTGCTCCGGCGCCCAGCCCAGGGCCACGCCCAGCAGCCGGCAGCCGTTGAAAATGATCAGTGTCCCGACGAAGGCCGCGACCATGATCGCCGGCCCCAGCCGCTTCAGCCGGCTCAAGCTGAGGTGCAGCCCCATGGTGAAGATCAAAAACACCAGACCCAACTGCGCGAGGGTCTGCACCCGGTCGAGATCCGAGATGAGTTGAAACGGGGGCGTGTAGGGACCGATGACCATTCCCGCCAGAAGGTAGCCGGCCACGGCGGAGAGCCCGATGCGCTGGCACAGGAGGGCCACCCCGCCGGCCACCAGCATCACGACGGCGAAGTCCTGGATGAAGAGCAGCCCATGCGACACGCGCTCATCCTAAGTGCAGCCCGGCGGGCAATGAAAGCGGAGACTCGTGTCCGGGCGTGTTCGCACGCCGCGTTCCCCCGGCGGAGCCGGGGCGCGAACTCCGGTTCACCGGGAGGAACGTGTGGCTACCTCGCCGGCGAACCGGACACCGGCGTTCCCGATCACCAGACACTCACCGGCCTGGCGCGTCCGGCGTTTCCAAACGGTGTCGGCGGCCCCGCGCCCGTGCCGCCTTCGCCGAGCCGGGCCAGTCCATTCCGTCCGGCGTCGCGCGTGGCGATGCTGACCGCGGTGCGCCGGGCGCCGGTGTCAAGATCGGGCGGCCGGAGGCGGCGTGGCCCGGATAAGGGGCGATAACTTCACCGGCAGCCCGACTTATACCTGTAGGGCTGCGTTGACTCCGCCGGCGGCGGGTCCTTAGATATGGCGCCAGCGGACGCCGGGACCGCGCGTCCGCCGACATCATGAATCTGATCCGTCGCCTCTGGAACTCCACGCTCGGGAAAAAGTATGTGATGGCCGTGACCGGTGCCGGCCTGTTCATTTTTGCCGTCGGGCATCTGGTGGGCAATCTGCAGGTGTTCGGTCCTCCGGAACTCATCAACGGTTACGCTCATTTTCTCAAATCCAAACCGCTGCTGTTGTGGGGAGCAAGGCTGGGGCTGCTGGCCTGTGCGGTCCTGCATATCGTCGCCGCCGTCCAACTGGCGGCCTTGAACAGGGCGGCCCGGCCTGAAGGTTACGTCGGCGGCTGGGCCTATGGCGCGACGAGGGCTTCGCAATCCATGATCGGCAGCGGGATGGTGATTCTTGCCTTCGTGGTCTATCACCTGGCTCACTTCACGGTGTTGTTGCCGGCCATCAACGGCACGGGCGACTTCCGCAAGCTCACGACCACGCTGCACGGCCAGGCGGTGCCGGACGTGTATGCGATGATGGTCCTTGGTTTCCAGGTCTGGTGGGTGGTGGCGTTCTATCTTGTCGCGCAAGCGTTGCTTTTCATGCACCTGGGTCACGGTCTGGCGGCGATGTTCCAGTCCCTCGGGCTGCGCAACCACGTCTGGTGGCCGCGCATCCAGCGTTTCGCGAAAGGAGCAAGCATCGCGCTTTTCGTTGGCTACGCCATCATCCCGCTCTCGATCTTCTTGCGCCTCGTCGGCGCCGAGTACGGCGACAAGGCGAAGCATCAATTCACCCAAACGTCACTGCCGGCCGCCGCGCTGGTTGCTGAACGGAACGGAAAGGGGGCGAAGTAACATGGCCACGCTCAATTCCAACATCCCGGCCGGTCCGCTCGCTTTGAAGTGGGAGCGGCACAAGTTCCAGACGAAGCTCATCAACCCGGCCAACAAGCGCAAATACAAGATCATCGTCGTGGGTGCGGGTCTCGCCGGCGCATCGGCCTCCGCCACCCTGGCGGAGCTCGGTTACGAGGTGCACAACTTCGTCTTCCACGATTCGCCCCGGCGCGCGCATTCCGTCGCGGCCCAGGGTGGCATCAACGCGGCCAAGAATTACCAGAACGACGGGGATTCGGTGCATCGCCTCTTCTACGACA
>DATLZF010000553.1:0-3564 GCA_035574135.1 Candidatus Methylomirabilota bacterium | reverse complement strand
ACGTTCCGACCCCGCCAATGCTACATCCGCCAACGCGAGGTCGGACGCGACACACCGTCCTTCGAGCAGGCGCTGCTGGATGCCTTGAGGGAGGATCCGGACGTGTTGATGGTCGGTGAGATGCGCGATCCCGCCACCATGCGGTTGACCCTGGGCGCGTCCGAGACGGGCCACCTCGTGTTGGCGACGATGCATTCGGCCACGTGCGCGGAGGCTTTGCAGCGAATCGTCTCCGCTTTCCCGTCCGACATGCAGAGCGCGGTGCGCGCGCAACTGGCCGATTGCCTGGTCGGCGTGCTTTGCCAGCGGCTGCGCTACCGGCCGGACCTCAAGATCCGCGTGCCGGAGTGCGAGATTCTGTGGTCCACCATGGCCGTGCGGAATTTCATCCGCGCCGGGGACTTCTTCAAAATCATTTCCGCGATCGAAACCGGGGCCGACGCCGGCATGTGGACCTACCAGCGCTATCAAACATGGCTCGACGCGCGCAAGAACTGGCACCTGCCGGTGGGCGATGAAACCGCGGAGTCCGAACCTGAGTTGCCGCCGACGGGCATCGAGGCGCCCGCGGCGAACGTCGAGATTCACGCCACGGACCCGGCGCCACGCCCGCTGGCTGCCGCGCCGGTCGAGACGACGCACCCCGGTCGGCGCATCGAGATCGAACCGGTCGAGGGTGGCTTGGGCGAAGTGCTGAAGAAACTCAAGGACGGCTGACGAGAAAGCGATCAGCCGTCGCGGGGGATCAGCATGGCCGAGAAGTCCGGCTCGCCGATGGAAACCAGGCGGTCCCGCAGATCATTCAAGGCCTTTCGGGTGTCCTGAAACCTCTCGGCGAGGGTGGTGAAGATGCCGTCCAACTCGTAGCGGCGCGCCAGGCGGTGATCGCTGGCCGCGCGGAAACTGCTCCGTCCCACGTCTTCGTAGTAGCGGAGGCTGGGGCAGCCGCGACGCTCGGCGCGCACCCGGATGCGATCCGGAAACACGCCCGAGAGAAACAGCGACTGGTTGCCGATGTGAGCCCGGATGCAGAAGGCCGTCGTGTCGTCCACGGTCTGGAGGGCTGCGAGCATGTCACAAAAGTAGTCGAGCGGCTCGGGGCGCCCCTTGAGGCGGCACCGGGTGCTTTCAATGTGGGAGAACTCCGCCAGCACCTCGGCGACATAATCCGCCACCGGGCGATCTCCCAAGCCGACCTTGCGGAACACGTGCCGCACGAGGATGTAGAAATAGAAGTGCGCCGATACCCGCAGACAAGCCTGTCGCTCCAAGACGGCGTGGAGCAGTTGCTCGTCGTCGAGAACCAGGTCGCGGCTCTCTTCGTCCGCCAGCAAGCGGGTCAGGGTTTCGATCGTGGTGACCTTGGGGCGGAGCACGCTGAGGATAAACTCGATGTCGTCAGCGGTGAACTGAACGCGGCAGTTGGGTTTTATGATTTGCATCATAATCCAGGCTCTTAATCGGCTTAAACACCCATCCGTTAAGGATATGGCCGACTCCTGCCGTGGAGTTGGCTTGGACGGCGTGAAGATGATATAAATCCGCCCGACATGCAACCACCGCTTGCCCTGATTCCCGCGCGTTCGGAGCGGCAGGCGATGGATTGGAGTCTCGTCCTTGTCAGCCAGGGCATCGAGACGATCATCGAGCGGGACAGCGGCACAGGCCACTGGGGGCTGGTGGTCAGCCAGCCGGATTACCCGCGGGCAGTTGGCGCTCTGCGGCAGTATTGTCACGAGAACCGGCACCGTGTCTGGCGGCGCGAGGTTCCCGGCACGGGACTGATCTTCGACGCGCGGGCACTGGTTTGGATTGTCGTGCTGGTCTTTGTGTACGCGCTCGACGATGCCAGCGGGGGCCGGTTGCGGGAGCACGGGCTGATGGACAGTGCCGCCATTTACGACGGTGCCTGGTGGCGGCTTTTCACGGCCACCCAGTTGCACGGGGATCTGGTGCACCTGGCGACGAACGCGACCACAGGCTTCCTTTTGCTCGGGCTGGTCATGGGTGCTTTCGGGACGGGCTGGGGCCTGTTGGCGGCCTTTCTGGCCGGGGTCGGCGGCAATCTGGCCGGGCTCGTCCTCCTCCCGGAAACGCACCGCAGCCTGGGCGCCTCGGGCATGGTGATGGGGGCACTGGGTATCCTCACGGGAGAATCCGTGGCGGTGCTCAGGGAAGGCGTGGCGCCGCGCCGCGTCATCGGCCGGGCGCTGGCCGGAGGATTCTTGCTGCTCGTCCTGTGGGGATTCAGCCCTGACCCACGCACAGACGTGGTCGCGCATGTCGGAGGTTTTCTGGGCGGGATCGCGATCGGGGGGGTGATGTCCTGGTTGCCGGCGGGCTGGCTTCGATCCGTGCGCCTGAACCTGCTGGCTGGAGCGGCGGTGGCGGCGCTGGTCACCGTGACGTGGTGGCTCGCCTTGCGCCGGTGAAGCCGGGCGATCGTCGCCTTCTCGACACCGGCGGCGTGACGTTCCGCCGATTCACCGCGCTGTTCGAACTCGGCGGGGCCGTGCTATTCACAAGCGGCGCCGGGACGATCCGGTTCCCCCGCCCGGGCCGTTCCGGGTTCCACTCCACCGGGGCAGACGGGCCGAGGGAGTCGGGTGGCTTAGGAGTGTCTGCTGGCGAAGAGAAGTGCTGCGCGCCGGTCAGGCTCCCGTTAATTTCTCCTTCCTATGAGCAAACGCGTTCTCTGTCTCCTGTTTCCCGGCTTTGAGGAAATCGAAACGGTCGCGCCGGTCGATCTGCTGCGCCGGGCCGGTGTCGAGGTCGTGGTCGCCTCGTTGACCGGCGACCAACTCGTGACCGGCCGGTGCCAGATCACGGTGCAGGCGGATGCCGCGCTGGCGGAGGTGGCGGACCAGGCGTTCGATCTGCTGCTGATTCCGGGTGGGCCCGGCATTAAAGCCGTGCGGGCCGATGGCCGGGCCGCGAAACTCGCCCGTCAATATGCGGATGCCGGAAAGCCCGTCGCAGCCATCTGCGCCGCGCCCACGGTGCTGCACGACGCCGGTTTGCTGGCCGGCAAACGTTTCACTTCGCACGCTGGCGTGCTGCCGGAACTCCCCGCCTCGCAGGTACAGGAGCGGGTGGTCGAGGACGGCACTCTGGTCACTTCGCGAGGGGCGGCGACGGCCGTGGACTTCGGCCTCGCGTTGGTGCGACGGCTTTGTGGTGAGGCCGCCGCCAGGGAAGTTGAAAGGGGCATCATGGCGTAAGCTTGCTTTTCCGCCGACGAACCAGCAGCCCCTCACATGATCCATCCCATCCCGATCAGCGCGTTCGGCCGGGAGATGCGCCCCTCCGGCAAGTCGCCTTCCCTTCTCACTCTGCGCAGGGGTCCGCGGGCTGTGGAGCGATTGAGATCACGGGCGGGATCGCGAGGCGAAGGAAGGTTGGGATTCATAGGGAATTTCAACCTCCAACCCGCCGGGGCGCGCCGGGGCGGGAAAGGCCTGGCGGCCAGCGCCGAGCTCCCCTCCGGGGCGAGCGTTGAGGCCGCCCATTCGCCGGTTCGAAGACCGGCGGATCGAATCCTGGCCGAAGGGTTGCGATGGAGGC
>DATLZF010000552.1:0-8210 GCA_035574135.1 Candidatus Methylomirabilota bacterium | reverse complement strand
CCTGGTCGAGCAGTTGGGCTTTGTAGAGACGGCCGGCGCGGGCATAGCGCCGACGCAACCGGGCGAGGACTTCCTGACGGGTGATGTGACTCATTTGGGTGTTCATGGCTTCGGTAACACCCATTTTTGAGTCAACCGGGCGGTTCCGACCGCCCTGCGCCCCGCCTTCGGTAACAATCTTTTTGAGTCAAATCAGCGGGACGCAGCCACTGAAAAAAATTCTTGAACTATCGAAGGATTGGAATAGTCAATTCCATTTGATGAGCTCTGAAGTTGCCGGTGCCAGATGCAATGGCAGCTCCCTCCCCGCCTTGGCTCATTTCTTTTGGCATCGTCCAAGCTCGGAGTTCGTGAGACGAAAGGAAAGACGCTATGACCAAATCCATCGACGTTATCACCGAAATCGTGCGTAACCCCAAGCACCCCTTCCGTAAGGTCGAGGACCGCCCGGCCAAAGCGCAAAAACATCGGTATGAACGGCGAAAGATCAGAGAGTACCTGAAACTGGGCGAGTGGGGGCAACCGGAGATGGCTTAGAGAACAGCGATTTTAATCCAACATCAGAACTGGAGAGCCACGCTTGCGCGTGGCTTTTTTCTTCCACCGGGTGGCAGTTTGCCCCCTGTGGACCATTTCCGGTCGCCGGCACACGGTGGCCATTGTCGAAGCGCTAATCGCCTGCGTTCCATCGACGCCGGCCCGGGAAAGCAAAAGCCCCGCCGACTTGTAATCTGCGGGGCAGCGGGAAGGAGGCTTCCCAAATCACTTCATGAGCAACATCTGACGGGCGCGCTTTATGGCGCGGTTCAAGCGACGTTGATAATGCGCCGGCAGACCAGTGTATTTCCGAGGGAGAATGCGTCCGTTGTCGGTTACAAACTGGCGCAGCAAGTTGACGTTCTTGTAGTCGAGCGCATCGGCTGTGAAATCGATTTTGGGTTTCGGCCGCGGAGTACGTTTCTGAACACCAGCAGTCCGACCCTTGCGTTTGTCGCGTTCAGTATTCGTTTTGCGGGGCATAGCAGAATGGCAGGTGGCCTGGGTTACTTCACTTCCCGATGGAGCGTGTGGCGACGGAGATGGGGGTTGTATTTCTTGACCTCAAGCCGCTCGGTCTGAAGCTTCTTGTTCCTCGTCGTCGTGTAGCGGGAAGGCGATTTGCCCTCCTTGCGGGCCTCGGTGCATTCGATGGTGATGATTTCTCGGGGCATGGGTCACTCCTTTTCCTTCGCGGGCTTCTCCTCGGGTTCCTCATCCTCGGTCTCGATCTCGGTCGCCCCGGCGCTGTCCACGGTTCCGAGGGCACCGAGCCGGCGCTGCCGCAGCGCCCCATCACGCTCCAACTGCGCTTGGGCCTCCACCGTGAAACGGGTCCACGGAATGGCGTCAAGACGCGCTCGCGGGATGGGTTTGCCGGTGAGTTCACACACACCGTAGGTGTCACGCTCAATGCGCTTGAGCGCCTCCTCGATTTCATAGACTGCATCCTGATCGGACGACAGGAGGCTGAGGGCGAAATCGCGATCAAAATTGTCCGTGCCCGAATCAGCCATGTGCAGGCTGTAACTGGCCATTTCTTCAGCGGATTCCTTGGCCAAGCCGTTCATCTGCTGGACGAGACGCTCCCGAAGTTCGAGCAGGTTTTGGTAATACTTGACCCATTCGGGTTTGATGCCAGCGACCGGCGTCGCTCCCCGGCTCTTGGGCTTTCCCCCCGCTGGCGCCGCCTGACCAAGAATGGAAGCCGCCGTCGCACCAGTGCGCGCCTTTGGCTTGGCCGTCGTGGCCGGCGCAGCTTTCTTCGCGTTCTTCTTGTTCGTTGTCACAACTCGTCACGGACAAAACTTGTCGGAACTACCCGATTGCAAGGCATATCGAACGGTCCACCCCCGTTCGAGAGTGCGCGAATGTATCAAACGAAATCAAATTAGCCACAAAATTTTTCGGGAAATTTCGCGCTGATTTCAGACCCTGAGTTGACCCACCCGAATGCTATCGCGGCGGGGCGATGAACGAGGGGTCTGGCAATACCTTGACCCTCGTTCGCGGTTACCCCGGGCCCTACCGTGAGTCTTTTCGCCAAACGCGAGGCCCCGGCCCGCATTCACGCCCGCTAGCAGCGCGCCGGTTGTCTGCATAAGACCAAGATTCTCGACGAGCTTTGTGCTGCCCGCGGGCATCATCGCAAGTCGCCTCCGCGGCTCTTGACCCGCCCGCCGACCGCAGAGCGCCGCCACGGCCGTCCGGAGCCAGCCTCACCCACGGTCCCCAGGAGGCGCGGACGACCCTGAACACCACCTAGCGATCGAGTCTCCACCGAGGGCGACCATGTCAAATTCCCTCGCGTTGACCGAACACCACGACGGTTGGACCGAGAACCATGCCTCTGGAACAAGGACGCGGCGGCGGCGGCGTGGAAGGCCACGATGCGCGGCGGTCGGGCGGGCATGCCGACGGAGAAGAAGGTGAAACATTTTCTGCGCGGTGCGAAGCCGTGACGGGTTCAATGCCCGAGCCTGCCCGTTGCTGTCCGAAGTCTCCCCGAAAACGCAACAGCCCCGCGATTGCGGGGCTGCTCGAACAATGCTTCCGAGAGCGCCGTTACGCCAGCTTCCGGCGGAGAAGGGTGAGCCCTGTCAGCACGCTGCCCAACAGCAGGAGCGTGGAACCCCCGTCAGGGACGCCGTGGGTTCCACCGAAGAACCGATAGTGAGAAGCGTCCTGAGGTTTACCCTTGTTGTTGAAAACCACATCGTTCACGACCGTGTGCGTGCCTGTCAGGCCGCCCACATAATAGTAGTAGCTGTCATTGGCCCACTTCACCATCAGGTATTCCCAGCCCGTGACATCAATACTCAGACTCGTCGCCGCCGCGCCGATCTGGCCGGTGCTGTTTCCATCGTAGCCAGGTAGGGGAGGCAGCGGGGGAAACACTGAGGTTCCGAAATCGAGCGTGTAAGTGTTGCCATCGGGTGCCGCCGGAGTCAGACCGTTGTGCCGGTCGATGAAATACTCAAGGCGGTCCTCTTCGACAGCCAGACCGGACGGACTGCCGGGCTCGACGTGGCCAATCAGGTAGGTCTTGTCGATCGTCAGTGCGTGAAGGACAGGGGCAACATTCAACAGCCCACTGATCACCACGAGGAGAGCGATTGATCTCATGTTCATGGACGATAAGGTAGCTTTGATGGTGCCAAGTGAACCCATACTCCCGTGATGATTTGATGATCAACGGATAAAACTGCGGCGCGAACCTTTCCGGTGGACTCGGGGGAGCCGTCCGGCGTCAGGAAATCCAGACACAAGACAACCCGGAGATGGCCCGACCGGAGCTTTAAATCGTTTCAATCGTGCCGGTTACGCATTGAGCAACACGCTGGAAGGAATTCCGACAGACCGTAACCTCATCGCTTAAAGAGACTTGAATAGGAATCTCGATGCTGGAGCGTCAGACCCTAGGTTGAACCGGAGCGGCCGGCCGGCACGCCGTCAACGATCGTGCGCACCGCACGTCCGGCCACCCAAGTCTCGACGAGCAGTGCCGCGAGCGCGGCCGCAAGCAACCACCGCCAGAGCTTCTGGCGGCTTTCCAGCTCGGTCGCTTGGAGGTGGCGGAGCTTTTCCTCGCTTTTCTTATCCTGCGAAGTGATCGTGGGCCGAGTCGGCAAGCCAAGCCGTTCCAAGTTCTCCGCCGGTAGCGGAGTAGTCAGGCTCTCGGCCGGGTCGAGATTGACGGCGAAGCGTTGGGTGGATTGCTGAGACTCGAGGGCATAGATCCCCGGGATGTCCAGCAAGGGAGACCTTGGGCGATCCGGTGAGAGAGTCTCCAGCGCCCCATCGGGCTTGCGGAGGCGCGTCGCTGTATTCGTCGAGCCTGTCCCCGTGTCAAGTTCGTCGCCCACCACGTGTTGTGTCACGCGGACCCGGAAGCCCCCCGCCATCTCCAACAACGAGTAAAGCCACGGCACGAACTTGGAGGACAGCGCCAGTTGGCTGTCGGCCGGAATCCACCCGGCCGTCAGCACGAAGAGCGTTCCCCGGCCAACCGGGATTTGCAGCAACGCGGGATCTCCCGAGTCGAAGCGGGCCAGGACGCGCGCGCCCGGGATCTGGTTCGTCTCGAGTCGGCGGTGCCTCCAAAAGTGAATCTTCGTGAAGTCGCTGAAGCGCGGATCGGCAAAGGCGGCGAACATCGGATGAGAGAAATCAATCTGTCCCAGCAAGGCATAGCCGGCCGGAGTGGCCTCGGTGACGGCGATTGAATCCACGCCCACCAGTGCCGCCACGGTCGGCGCTGCCGCGGCCGAAGACAGCGCAAAGAGACCAATGCCGCCTGCCGACAGGCGGTCCTTCAGCATTCTCACCCTGTCAGCCGGCAACGAATCCACGCAGACGAACAGGTGGACGGGGTCGAGATCCGACGAGGTGAGAGCAACGTGGTTCGAGCGTTGCAGAATTTGCACCTCCTGGAAGCGGGTTTCGAGAAAGGCCCGGCGCAGATAGTAGAGGGAATGCGTGTGATCCCCTCCGGAATCATCGCCAAGAAACAAAACCCGGGTTCGCTCCCGGCGCGGCGGCGCCACGAATGCGACGTTGTCGAACGGCTCGTCGTCGCCCGTGAGCGCCAGCCGCTCCGCGGGCATGCCGGCGGGCGGGGCGGGCGCTTCGAAAACCCGGCTTTGCCCCGGCGGCACGTACACATCCAGAGGCGGCCCGAGAAACGACGAAGAGTTGCCCGCCACCCAGCCGATGCGGAACTGTTCCCGCTCGGACTCGGCGGCGTTGCTGACGCGGAGACGAGGCCGCGCCTCCGACTGAGGCCGGGCTGTCTCATCCAGATCGGGCAGCACCTGGAGTCCGGCGTTGGTCTTGCGGCGGGCTTTGACAGGGTCGAACACCACTTCGACTCCGCGCGGCCAGTCGAAGCCCTGCAAGCCCTCCAAACGGCTGCCATCCTGGAAGTCGCTGATGACAACGATTTCGCCGCCACCCGGTCTGTTCTCGGTATCAGTCTGGTTCCGATCCTGGAGCAGCTCCGCGGCCGCCAAGAGCGCCCGCCCGAGGTGGGTGGAGCCTGAGCCAGGGTGGGCTGTCGCCAGCCGCTGCCCGGCGACGGCGACTCGATCGCCCACGGGCAACGTGGTCCACTCCTCGAAGCTGAGTAAGGCGTGAGGCTGACGATCGAAGGTGAACACGGCGAAGGAGTCGTTCGCGCCGCCAGCGCGGAGCCGCTGTTGCGCCTTTGCCCGCGCCTCGTCCCACAATCCGCCGCGCTGCATGCTGGCGCTGGTGTCAACCAGCACAACGATTCTCCGGCCCGCTTCCGCATCCGGTGGCGCCGGCATGGGCCGCTGAAGAAAAGGGCGCGCAAAGCCAACGGCGAGGAGGCACAGCACCAGACAACGCAACAGGAGGAGGAGAATGTTTTCCAGCCGGCTGCGGCGCGTGACACGGGGTGGGCTGGGCCGGAGAAACATCAGCGAACTGAACGGCATGCGCTCGCGCGTCGTTCGCCGGATGAGGTGGAACAGGATGGGCAGGGCGATGGCAGCGGCGCCGACCAGGAAGAGGGGAGCAAGGAAACTCATGGTTCATTCGTCGTGCCGGGGGCGTCAGCCCGGTCCCCGTGTGGGCCGCGTGCCGGATCGTTTCACGCCGCCGCTCCGGCGGAGCTGGGCCCGGAGGAAGTCGAACAGGGCGAGTTCGAGCGGGCGCTCCGTGGAGAAACAGTCGTGCTGCACGCCCAGCCGCTGGCAGAGCGACCGGATGCTCTGGTTGTGGACCCCGACTTGATCGAGGTAGTCCTTCCGGATCAGTGCGGGATCGACATACAGGTCCCGGCTCGTTTCCAGGTCCTCAAAGACGGTGGCCTTTTTGAAGTCGAACCGCAGTTCCGCCGGATCAAGAATCTGGAGCAACTGGACCTGGTGCCCACGCGCGGTGAGCGAAATCAGATTGCGCTCCAGCGACGCCACGGGTGCGAGCAGGTCGGAGATGAGGATCAGGAGGCCGCGCTTGGTGACGATCTCTGCCGCGTGCCGCAACGGCGTATCGAGGTCGGTGCTCGTTCCGCCCGCCGGTTTCTCCAGTGCCAGCATCAACTGGCGGAGGTGGCCCTTGCGGTGGCGGGCCGGAAGGAAGTCGCGCAATCCCTCGTCGAAGGTGAGCAAGCCGGTGGCGTCTCCCTGCAGAAAAAGGAAATAGGCCAGCGTAGCGGCCAGCGTGTTGGCGTATTGCCCTTTGGTGTAGGCCAGCGAGCCGTAACTCATGGACCTGCTGTTATCCACCAGCAGGTGGCAGCGAAGGTTGGTCTCGTCCTCGAACTTCTTGATGTAGTAACGGTCGCTACGCGCGTAAAGCCGCCAGTCAAGATACCGCGGGTCATCACCCGGGGAATACTGACGATACTCGGTGAACTCCACGGAGAAGCCGTGGTAAGGACTGCGATGAAGGCCGGTCCAGAAGCCTTCGACCACCACCTTGGCCCGCAGCTCGAGAGAGCGGATGCGCATCAACGACGCCGGATCGATGAGGGCGCCTCGCTGACCGTAGTCGCGGGCCGGCACAGACGCGGCGGGCGAACTGACCGCTGGCTTCATAAGCGTGGGCAGCTTAAGGGGCCAAAAGGCCGGCGCAACGAGAAAGCTGCCGGGAGTGCCCTTCCTCAACCATTACGATGTGCACGCACTCGACGGTGCGGGCCGTGAAGGGGATGCGCCGGGGGCGGCCCGGTGCGGCTGGCGACCACAGGCGCTGCGCCCACCGCTGCCACTCGCGCCACCCATTGCCGCGAGCGCCGGCTCGGCTGCCCGGGCCGGCCCCCTGTTTCTTCATCAGGATCTTCAACCCGCCAGCCCTGGCACTTGTCGCTCGGGGCCAGCAGCCGGATCGCCACCATCAGGTCGCAGGCCGGCGCGGCGATGAGGGAGTCAACCGGGTCGGCCATGGGCGCCGAACAGGGCGGCCGGTGCAGGTCCAGACCGGTGAGCGCTTCGCTCGACAACTGCCCTCCTTGCCAATGTGAGATCGCCCGCCCACGCGCGCCGGGGCGGCCTGCCCGTCGTCGCAAGCGATGAAGCCGTGGCGGTCGAACCGACCGTCGCGCCGCCGGAGCGCGGCGTAGCGCCGCGGGGTGGAGGGAGTGATCGGAGTTGGCGAGGCACCGGCGTTTGAGCCGGGTGTCTTTCTTGGCGAGGCGGGCCCGGCGCGGGAGATCCCACGCGCTGCGACGAATTTACCCCCCGTTTGCAGGCCTTTGGCTCACTCGTGATGTGATGGGGGCAACTGTCCGATGCTCGTCAGCCACTGCCGAAGTCGTGCCAGCGCCTGCGCGCGATGGCTGATGCGGTTCTTCTCCTCCGCCCCGAGTTGGGCGAAGGACCGCGCGTGGCCGGCGGGAATGAACAGGGGATCGTAGCCGAAACCTCCCGTGCCGCGAGCGGACTGGTCGATTCGCCCTTCGCACACTCCTTCAAAGAGCTGCCCGGCCAGCGCGGGCTGGGGCGGCTTCACCCGAACCAAGGACAGCACGCACCGGAAACGGGCCGTGCGGCGCTCCTGCGGCACGTCTTGCAGAAGTTGCAGCAACCGGGCGTTGTTCTCAGCGTCGGGCGCGTTGCCCGAGCCGGCGGGGGGGCGTCCGCTCTTGTCGAGCAGGGCGAAACGCGCCGAGTGCACGCCGGGCGCGCCCTGGAGCGCGTCCACTTCGAGGCCCGAGTCATCCGCCAGCACGTAGGCGTTCACGCCGGGAATCCGAAACTCCATGCCCGGCCGCCCCTGCAACCAGCGCGCCAGCTCGCGCGCCTTTTTCGCCGCGTTGCCCGCGAAGGTCGGCTCGTCCTCGGCCGCCGCCGGCGCCTCGGGAAAATCCCGCAGACTCAGATAGCGCACCGTGTCGCCCAAGATGGCTTGAATCTCTTGGACTTTGTGGGCGTTGCGGGTGGCCACCAGCATCGTGAGTTGAGGCATCGTCTGCGGCATGACCGCCAGTGAACCGGATCGGTCGAAGCCGCCCAAGCAAAATTGGCCGCTGGCCGCCCGCTTCAGCACGGGGAATCGGTCTCCAAAACGGCGCGAACGACGCTTTCAAGGTCGAATCCCGGTCGCAGGCCCGTCAGCGCCTCGAGCTTGTCCAAAGCCGGACGCCGCCGGGCCAGGTCCTCGAAGCCCGGCCCGTACGCCTCCGCGTAGGGAACGAACTCCAGGTGCGA
>DATLZF010000551.1:0-5356 GCA_035574135.1 Candidatus Methylomirabilota bacterium | reverse complement strand
CGGACGTGTTCGCCCTTTCGTCGCGCTGGGAGGGCCTTGGCCGCGCCATGACGGAGGCGATGTTGGTCGGCAAACCGGTGGTGGTGCCCGCCATCAACGGCATCCCCGAGATCGTCCATCATCGGGACACTGGTCTCCTCTACGGTGTGGGCCGCGTGGACGAACTGGCGGCTCGCCTCAATGACCTGCTCGACGCGCCCGGCGAACGGACGCGGCTGGGGCGCAACGCGCGCGAACTCACCCGCCGCCTTTTCGCCGTGGAAACGATGGTCACGCAGATCGAAGGCATCTTCGACCGCTTCCTTGCGTCGTCTTCGCAGCGTGGCGTGGGAGTTCGGCCTGCGGTGGAGGGAGCGGCGGTGGACAGGCCTCGGGCGGAACAGCCTCGCGAGTTGGCGGCCTGAGCGGATCGCACTTCTTCCTGTTCAGGAGGACCGGCCTGGCCAATCGTTACCCCGCATGGCGTTGGGCGACTGGCTGCGTAATCGATGGCTGCGGTGGCTCGGGGTGGCGGCGTTCTGGACGCTGGTGGGCCTGGCGTTTGCCGGGCAACTCTACCTGTCGCGCGCCAACGTGGGCGCGCCCGTTTCCTGGCGCTTCGCCATCGAGCGCGCCCTGGCGGACTGGTACGTATTCGCCCTGCTGTCGATCCCGGCTTTCCGGTTGGCCAGGCGTTTTCACGTTGAGCGCGCCACCTGGGTGCGCCCGCTGGCTTTTCACGTGGCGGCCGGCGCGATGTTTTCGCTCGGTTGGATGGCGCTGCGCGCGGCGGTGGAACAGATCCTGAGTGCATCCGCCGGCCAGCGCATCGGATTTCAGGAGGCGTTCTCCCACGCGCTGGTCGCCACCTTTTCGTTCAACGTGATGGTGTACTGGGCGGTGGTGGCGGTGGCCCACGCCTTCGATTACTATCGCAAGTTCACGGAACGCGAACTGCGGGCGGCCGAACTCGAGCGTCGGCTCTCCGAAGCCCGCCTGCAGGCGCTGCAAATGCAGTTGAACCCGCACTTCCTCTTCAACACCCTCAATGCCATCGCTTCGTTGATGCACTTCGACGTGGCGGCCGCTGACCGCATGATTGCCCGCCTGAGCGAACTGCTTCGCTACACGCTGGAAAGCACCGATGCGCAGGAGGTATCTCTCGCCCAGGAACTGGACTTTCTGCGTCGCTACATCGAGATCCAGCAGGTTCGCTTCGGTCCCCGCCTCGAGGTGCGCGAGGAGATCGCGCCCGAGGTGCTCGCCGCCCAGGTGCCCAATCTCGTGCTCCAGCCCCTGGTTGAGAATGCCGTGGCCTACGGCGTGGCGCCACACAGCCGGCCCGGCTGCATCGTTCTTGGCGCCCGGCGCACCGGCGACGCGCTGCAACTCGAAGTCCGCGACAACGGAGACGGCTTGCCCGCCGGCCGGGCGTTCAAAGAGGGAGTCGGACTCTCGAACACTCGCTCGCGGCTCCAACAACTCTACGGCCCCGCCCACCGCATGGAGCTCCTGCCGGCGGCGGAAGGAGGGCTCGCCGTGCGGATCACGATCCCGTGGCGGGTCAAACCAGATGCATGAACCGGCGGGGTGACGGCGCAGCCCTCCGCCGCGGCTGGCGGACAACGGTGCGCTCTCGCCGGTCATCTCCCGATTCCCGCCGGCTGTTCCGCGGATTCTCCGGCGGCTCAACCTGGCAATCAACCCGCCGCGCAGGCTCTCCAGCAGCACCGCCACGCAGATGATGCCGACGGCGATTACCGGCTGAGGCGGAGGGCAATGTCCTCGGTGTAAGCGGGGGCGGCGAGGGCGCGCACGCCACCGGCGTGGGAAAATGACTCGGTCTTCATCACCTGGCCGGTCTTGGTATCGTGCCATTCGGCGCGCCAGTGGCCGGAGGCCAGCTCGATCTGCAACTCCGTGCGCGCGGTGGAGACGGTCTGGGCGAACGGCGGTTTTGCGCCCCAGGTGAAGTTGATCGTGCCGTCGTCGCGCGTCGCCCAGGCGTTCTTCAAGTCGGTGCCGTGGAAGTATTCGCCGCGCAAGCCCCAGGCATCCTTGTCGGGCAGGCGAAAGGCGTTCGCCGGCACCGACTCCTTCTTTCCGCGTGGGGGCGTCCATGCGAGCTTTGTGATGCCCTGGCCGCCGTTGTAAAAGTATTCGAGCTTCACCGCGGCGCGTTGTCCGGCCTTGAGCGTGACCCTGCCCGAGTCCTCCTTGGTGCTGTGATCGGTCCAATCTTCAATGATCTTCCGACCGTCCACCCACAGCCGGATGCCGTCGTTCGAGGTGGTGTGGAACTCGTACTCGCCGTCGTCGGGCGCCTCGATGAAGCCCGTCCAGCGCGCCGACCACGGCCCGGTCGAGCCCTCGTTGCGGATGTAAACGGCGACGGCCTTGCCGGGCTGCACCAACGCCCGTGCGCTGCCGCCGACGGGCACGCCGCCCTTGATCACCGAGTTGTCCGGTCTCATGCGAATGAAATCGAGGCCCGCCATGAAATCGCGCAGCGCCCGCAACTCGCGGCGAAGGCCGGGATTGCCCCCGCCCGGTTGCGACGCCGGATAAACGAAAGTCCCGTCCTCGTGCCCGACCGTGAAAGAGTAATCGAGGTTGTTGTAGAGCCCGCCGCCGGCGAGCAGGAAATCCCAGCCTTCCGTGCGGTAGGGCGCGTTGTTGGTGCCGCGGAAGCCGGTCTCGTTGTCGCCGATTACCTTGTTGAGCCCGTAGTTCAGGGCGACGGTGTCCGGTGGGGTCGCGTAATGGAAGTTGAATACCGAGACAGCGGGATGGGGGCGTTCGATTTTGGCCTGGTTGTTGGCGATGTTCTGCGTGATCAAGTGCTTCTTCGGCAGGCTGCGTTCGGTTTCGACCATTACGTCGGCCATGTGATGCTGCCAGGCCATCGTCACGCCGCCAAAGTAGGGTTCGTTGCAGATCTCGAACATCACGTTGTCGAACGGGTTCAACTCGGTCACCAGTTTGCGGGTCAGCGCCTCCTGCACGGCCAGCAGGCCGCCGTTCCGATCCAGCGTGTGCACGTCGTTGCGTCCGATGGCGCCGAGGCCGTTGACGTTGTTCTGCGCGTTCATCGGGCTGAGGCGCCACTGCTTGTCTTCGTACATCGGGCAGAAGAACGTGAACTCAACCACGACACCCTTCTGGTCCGCGTAGGCGACGAACTCGCGCAGCCGGGCGAAGTAGGCCTCGTCCCAGCGCGTCAGGTCGAACTTGTTGCCGCCCGCGGCGAACCCCGGTTGATCGCTCCGGGCCCAGGGGCAGATGAAACGGCCCGTCGCCGGCGCCAGGGTGTTGCGGGCAATGTTGAACGCGCCCTCGGGTTCGAGATAGGTGCCGCTGAAGGTCCGCGTGTTGTTCAACCCGTCCGCCGCCAGCGTGTCGAGATACCTGCGAAAGTCGAAGTCCAGATTCACCACGGCGCCGTAGTGTTCGCCGGAGGTGAGGAGAAAGGTTGGCTTTCCGCGCCACAGGAAGTAGTGCGGGTTGTCGGGGTGGAGCGAGATCGGGGCGGCGGCGAGGCTCAGAGTGGTGCCCAATAGAAGGCCACCCCAGCCGCTGAGGTTTTGTTTCATCGTTCGCTTGAGTTTCTGAGTCGTATCAACTGTCCGAGGGAATTCCGGCGACCGTGTCCAGCTCAACCTGTCTCGCCGCGGTCGCGGGCCAGCCTGGCGATCTGTTCCTGCGTCAGCCGGTAAAGGAACCATTCGCTCAGGCGCCGGGCGCCCAGGTCGTCATAGACTTTCTGCGCCTTGACGTTCCAGTCGAGCACGGCCCACTCCATCCGCCCGCAGCCGCGTTGGTGCGCCAACCGGATGCAGTGCCGCAGCAGCGCCGAGCCGAGGCCGCGGCCGCGAAATTCGGGAAGCACGAAAAGGTCTTCCAGATACAGGGTGGGTCGGGCCAGAAAAGTCGAGTAGGTCTCGAACAAGAACGCGTAAGCCACCGGATCGGCCACCCCCGGCCAGAAGGCCAGCCATGCCTCGAAGCGGGGCCGGGCGCCGAAACCGTCCTCCTCGAGCCGTTGCCGGGCTGCGGCGTCCGGCGGCGGCAGATTCTCGAACTCGGCCAGTGCGGTGATCAGCCGGATCAGTGCGGGCACGTCGGCCCGGGTGGCCTGGCGGATGGCCCCGTTCATGAGGCGCGTTTGACCAATGCGCGTTCGTAATCGGCCACCCGGTGGCGTCGGCCCTGTTGCACGATGCGATGGCCTTCGGCGGCCAACCGCCGCGTCAAGGCCGGGATGCCGCCGGGATATTTGGAATTCAACTCGCCGCCGGCCTTCAGCGTGCGCCAGTAGGGCGTGATGCGTTTACGGCCCTCGGCCGCCGCCTCCTCGGCGGCGTGGGCCGCGATCCACGCAAAAATGCCCGTCGTGATGGGGCAGCCGACGTCCACCTTGTGCTTCCGGGCCAGGGCGGCGCGGATTTCGTTGATGGTGATGAGGCGCCCCTTCGGCACGCGGCGCATGATCTCGTCCACTTCGCGCGGCGCCGGAATTACCATCGTCCCGGTGCCCCAACGCCGGGTCATCCTGCCCTCGATCCGGCCGATCTTGGGCAGGCCCTTGCTGTCGGCCAGTTTCTCTCGCCAGGATTTTTTCGACTTCATTACCGCCCCCGATCGATCAATGTGCACGGTCCGCCGGCCTCGCTCAGGGACGCCCCACGCAAAACAGGTGCTTCTCCGTCCGGAGGAACAAATGTCCCTGCGACACGGCCATCGACGCCTGGCATCGTTCGCCCAGCGGATTTCTGGCCAGCACCTTGAACTCCGCGCCCGGCGCGACCACCGTGGTCTCGCCCGCTTCGGACAGGAAATAGATTTTCCCGTCGGCATGGACCGGCGACGCGCTGAAGTTCCCGCCCACGCGTTCCTGATAGATCACCTCGCCATTCCTCGGGTTGTAACAGCTCACCACACCGCCGTCGGTGATCGCGTAGAGGTATGGCGCCACGAAGATCGGCGAAGGCTGCGTGGGGCACCCTTTCCTCTGCTCCCAGACGATGTGGGTCCCGGTCACGTCGCCACGGCCGCCGCCCAGTTTGATGGCGCGGAGGGTCGTCTTCTCGAAACCCGACGAGGCGAAGAGCAATCCGTCGGCCGCCACCGGCGACGGTGTCACGCCCTCGCCCTGCGCGTACACGGACCAGATGAGTTCGCCGGTCCCGGGATCGAATCCTTGCACCCGGTCGCCCGCGGCGCTGATGAGCTGGTCGCGCCCATCCACCGGCAGCACCAGGGGCGTGACGTGCGCGATGCGCGACTGGCCGCGCCGGCCGGTCCACACGCGCCGGCCGGTCCTCACGTCCAGTGCCACGATCAATGCCTGGTCCCACGGGATCTGCCAGCCGAGTTT
>DATLZF010000550.1:0-6777 GCA_035574135.1 Candidatus Methylomirabilota bacterium | reverse complement strand
CTCGAGGCTGCCCACGCCACAACGGTTGGCTGCGCTCTTTGCCCTGGAGGGTTTGAGAGCCATTGATCGCGCGACGGTAGGTCCACTGTTGGAGGACTCCGATCGAAACGTCCGGCGCGAGGCGGCTCGTGTCTTTGGCGAGCATCTTGCGCGGCACATCCCAGAGCTGGCCAGGCTGGCCAATGACGTCGATCCCGAGGTGCGCGCGCAGGTGGTGCGCAGCGCGGGCGTCGCGTTGCGTGCGCTGGACCCCCAAGCTGAAACCGTGGCTGTGCGGGCTATCGCCATCATCGCCAGTATCGCTCGGGAACCATTGCCCGGCCCAACGATGAAGAGCACTCAGAGTGGCCGCACGATCAAGACGGGCGACGCGTACGACCGCGAGTTTGAGCGCTACTTGGCGCGATTGCAGATGGAATCGCATCCGGCACTCGTGGCCAGGTTCCTCGACAGTGAGGCCGCGCGCCATCTGCCGATCGCAAACCGGCTGGTGGCCACTCTGGCCCTGGAGCCCAAAGCAAGCGCGACCGGCGTGGCCCGGCTCCTTCCTCAGCTTTCCCGGCCGCCGGGCGACGAGGAGTTGCTCCGGCTCGCGCAGTTCCCGGATGAACCCGGCGTGGGCGAGGCGTTGAAGGCCGTCCTGCAAAAGCCGGAGACGCGGACGGGCGCGCTCGAATCGCTGCTGCGCGTGCGCACGAAGCTGGACGCAGCCCGGCTCCGCCCCCGGCTCACCGATATCGCGCGCGACCTGTTCGCGCAGAACACTGCGGAGGCGACGGACCTGGGCACGAAGCTGGCCAGCGCGTTTCAGCTCACGGGCGTCGAGCCTCAGTTGGTGAGCATCGTGATAACGGACAAGCCGCCGGTCGTGCTCGCCGCGCTTCGCGCGTTGCGCGAGGTGAAGTCGGGCGAAGTCGCACTGTTTGCGGACCTCGCGAAGCACTCAGCGAATACGGAGATTCAAACCGAGGCGGTCGCAGCGCTGGCGGCTTCACGCGATGCGAAGGGGCCGGAGCAACTCGCACGCTTGTATCCCACGCTGCCGGCGGCGGCGAAGAAGTCGGCGCTCGCCGGATTGTCGGGCACGAAGGCTGGCGCGACGGCATTGGTGAAGTCCATTCGCGGTGGCGACATCGCAAAGGACGAAATCGACGCCGCGACGTTCGACAAGTTGCAGGCCGTGCTCGGCGATGACGCGGATCTGGCGGCGCTGATGCAGGAGATGGCGTCGCTGTTCCGGCCATTGCTGCGCCTGAACGGCGAGGACAATGCGTGGACCGAAACGGGACTGACGCTCGACGGCCCGTTTACGGTGGAGACGTGGGTGAAACTCGATGCGGGCATCGACAACAACGACGGTATTCTGGGCGCGCCCGGTGTGCTGGACATGAACTTCTTTGACGGCCGGTTTCGCGTCTGGGTGGGCGGCGACACGCACGACGCCATCGTGGCGCGCAGGAAGACCGTCGCTGACGTCTGGACCCATCTGGCCGTGACGCGGGACGCGAAGGGCATGCTCCGCATCTACCAGAACGGCGAGCTCGACACGGCGGACTCGAAGTCGGCACCACAGAAGTTCGAGAATGTGCGCATCGGCTGGACGGCGCCGGGCAAGGGCACGGCAGGTTGGCTGAGCGAGTTCCGCGTGTGGAACCGGGAGCGCAGCGCGGCGGAGATTCGCGCGGACTTTGATCGGAGTTTTGCTGACGCGGGCGGCAGCGGACGCGAGTCCGCTCGAACGGAACAAGATCAGAGCCGACTCACGTCGGCTGCTCCGAGGTCGAGGCCGGAGGGTCTCGTCGGTGTGTTTTCCGGCAACTCATGGGGTCGGCTTCACGGTGGGGCCAAGGTGATGAAGTCACAGGATTTCCCGCCCTTGCTCACAGCGACGGAGGCGGCGGCTCTGGCGGAGAAATTCTCGAAGTTCCACGCGCTGGCCGAGAAGTCCGGCGACGCGTCCAAAGGCAAGGCGTTGTTCGCGACCGTTTGCCAGCAGTGTCATTCCGTCGGTGGCCAGGGTGGCCAGGTGGGACCGGTGCTCAACGGCGCGGGCACGATGGGCGTGGAATCGTTGCTGCGCAATTTGCTCACGCCGAATGCGGCGATGGAGCCGGGCTACCGCGTCTTCCGCGTGGAATTGAAGGATGGCGACGTGCTGGACGGCATCCGCGTGAGCGAGGACAAGGACGCGATCGTGTTGCGGCGTCCCAACATGCCTGACATGCGCATCGCGCAGAAGGACGTGCGCAAGGCAACGTTCACGAAGTCGAGCATGATGCCGGAGGGCCTGCTCGACCCGCTGGCGCCGCAGGATGTGGCCGATTTGTTCGCCTATCTGAAAACACTCAAGTAATCCATGCCTGACAAACGCTTCATTACGGCGGCCGATGTCCAATCAGGTTCCTTCCCGTGGTGCACGGTCGAATGGATGTCCAACCCGGAACTGGTGGGCGCGAAGGAGCTGTTGCTGGTGCGCGCGACGTTTCCACCCGGCGAAGCGCACAACTTTCACAAGCATCCCGGTCGCGAGGAGATCATTTACATTCTCGAAGGCGAGGCCGACCAGTGGGTGGGCCGCGAGGTGCGCCGCCTCAAGGCGGGCGAAATGGCGCACATCCCGAAGAACACCCCGCACGCGACGTTCAATCCCGGCCCGGCCACGCTCAAGTTCCTCGCCATCCTCAGTCCGGTGGAGGCGGCGGGTGAGTTCACGGTTGATGTGTTCGATGAGGAACCGTGGGTAACGCTGCGGCCGCCGATCCGGTATCCGGCGGTGTGATTCCGGCTTTCGTCGTGCCTACGGCGTCGCCCTTGCGACGGAGCCGGCGTTTGTTTGCGCCGGAGGCGCCACCGTCAGCCACAATCGGTCGGTGCTCGGAACGATGAGACGGCGGAAGCCTCCCGGCACGCCGTTGTTCTCCGTGGTGGCAATGAATTCGTGGATGACAGCACGGCGCTCCGGCCCGGCCAGCCCCGTCACCTGAAACACGCCGGAGTGAGGCACCGCGTTGGTGGCGGCCACCAGCTTGAGCAACGCTTCGGAACCCTTCTCCGGCACTTCGATGTCCGGTGCGGCCACGCCGGGCGGGAGTCCTTCGGCACGCAAGGTGACCCGGCCGTCAAAACCATTCATGCGCGTCACCGTGATCTTGATCTCGTTGGTGGTGCCGGGCCGAAGCACGAAGCCGTGCTCCGAGGTCGTGAGACGGAAGTCAGGCCGGGGCCGATCCAGGACGAGCCGGTACAGGCAGTTGCTGTCACCGCGATGAAGAAGATTGCCGATGGCGACGACAAACGTGCCATTGGACGGCGCGGACCATTCGAGACGTGGGTCGGCGCCATCGGCATCGTCGTTGCGGGCCAGCGGATGCCCCGCCTCGTCCTCGATCTTCAGCCAGGCATCCAGCGGGAAGCCAAAGAAGGCGGCCTGAATCCTCGCCTGCAGGGTTTCCTTGCCGGACAGCGTCACTCGGTAGCGATCCTCGTCGCCCGCCTGCGAAATGCAACCCGTGACGGCGCTGCCGGTCGGGACCGGTTGCGCACGGGCCGCATCGTCGTTCGGCTCGCTTTCCAGCAACTCCCGGCCCCGCCCGATGGGCAGTTCCAAGCCGGGCCGATGCGCGGCCCCGGGCAACGACGTGAACGCCGCGTTCGGGGAAAGCGTCCGACCGTCGAAAATGACTTCCCGCTCTGTGCCCGCGAGATTCCAGCCGCAAAGTTGCAGCCGGTTCGTGACACCCCACTCAACCCCGAGCGGCAGCGTGTGGCTCACGCAGGCATCCGCGGACAGGTGCAGCCGGTAAACGCAGGCATCGCCGCCGTGCAAACGGACCTCGGATGTGGCGGGATACGGGAATCCCATCACCTGAACCACGTACTGGCCGGCCGCCGGGGCTGTCCACGCCAGCATCGGATCCAGCGTGCGTCCGTCGTCGTGGTTCCAGGCGACTTGGACGCCCCGTGCGTCCACCACGCGCAACGCCGCATCCAGTGGCGAAGCCAGCACATAAGCCTCGAGGGCAGCGACCAGGGTCTGGCCGGCTGCCAGAGATACCGCGAACGAATCCACGTCGCCCGTCTTGTCGAGCCGCCCATCGATGATCGCGGGCGTCCTGCCAACCGGCTGCGGTCTGGCGCGATCGTCGTTCGGTTCCGCTTCCATCGCGACGGGATCGGTCGAGACGATGATGACCCGCGGCTGACTTGAGCCTTCGGCATTGAAGCACCGCACGAGGCGCGGCCCAGCCGGCGTGCCGGGCTCCGCCAGGACGGAGAACACGGCCTTGTTCGTCTGCGGAAGAAACTCGACGCCGCCGCCTTCCACCCAGACCCGGGGGGGCCAGGGATCGAACTTGCCGATGGCGGCGACGGTGTTGGTGGCGCCCGCCTGCACGGTGACCGGCAGGAAGTGTTCCAGCGCCGGAACGGCGGCGCCCATCCGCGGGGCAGGCAGCAACACCACCCCTATCATCCCTCCCATCCCCAGCGCCAACCTGACCGGTGTCATGCAGGAAGAACGGGCGGGCAGTCGGCCTTAGGCGAACAGTTCCCGGATCAGCCGCCCGTTGCTGACCAGTTGCACGGGACGGCCGGTGTTCGTGTGCAGCGTTTGCTGGGGATCGATGCCCATCTTGGTATAGAGCGTGGCGGCGAAGTCCTCGGGTTTGTAAACATGCTCCGAGGCGTGGTAGCCCTTGGCATCCGTCGCGCCGATGACGGCACCGCGTGGGCAGCCGGCTCCGGCCACCAGCACGGACATGGCGTGCGGCCAGTGATCGCGTCCGGCGTCCTTGTTGACTTTGGGCGTGCGGCCGAACTCACCGAGGAGCAGCACCAACGTGGTGTCGAGCAGGCCGCGCTGGTCGAGGTCGCTGATGAGCGCGGCCATGCCTTGATCCAGCCGCTTCACCTGATCGCCTTTGTAGGCCGCGAAGATGTTGGTGTGATGGTCCCAGCCCCCGTTGTAAACCGTGACAAACGAGACGCCCACTTCGACGAGACGGCGGGCGAGCAGCAGCCTTTGCCCGAAATCGTTCCGGCCGTACGCCTCGCGCACCTTTTCCTCCTCGCGGTGGATGTCGAAGGCCGCTTGCGCCTGGGGCGACAACAGCAAATCGACGCCCTGCTGATAATACTGGTCGAAGGTGACCGCCGGATCATCGGCCAGCCGGTCGGTATGGCGGCGCATCTGATCCAACTGCGCCCGCAGCTCCCGACGCGACCGCGCCCGCCCCTCCGCAATGCCGGCCGGCAACACCACGTCACGCACCTGGAATCCCTTGTCGTTCGGGTTGCCCCCGATTACGAAGGGCGCGTGCTGTCCGCCCAGGAAGTTCGGTCCGCCACTTCGCGAAACCTGCGGTAGCGACATGTAGGCCGGTAGCCCGTTTCGCAGGCCCCGGGAATAGGAAACCATGGAACCGAAGGACGGGTGGAACGTGACAAACGCACCGCAGGCCACCGGCACCGGCGTCGGCGCCCCGGTCATCAAATAGTGATTGCCTCCCCCGTGATTGGGGTCCTTGTGGCAGAGCGACCGGAGGATCGACAGCTTGTCCGCCACCGCGGCGATCTTTGGCAGCACCTCGGCAAAGTGCAGCCCCGGCACCGCGGTGGGGATCGACTTGAATTCGCCGCGGATTTCAGCGGGCGCGTCCGGCTTGGGATCGAAAGTTTCGTAATGGGACGGCCCGCCGTCGAGCCAGACCATGATGCAGTTGACGTTCGCGCCGGACCGGACGGGCGCCGACGGCGGTCGGGCCTCCTTTGCGCTCGCGCGCAGTCGCAGCAGGTCGCAAAATCCCATCCCCAGCGCGCCGCCCAGACCGATCTGCAGGAAATCCCGCCGCGGCATGCCGGCGCAGTTGGTGATTAGGCGACGCATCGTCTCTTTGCTGACTGTCGGGACGCTGCCGGAATTCACGCCACTTGGCGAGTTGGAAAGTGTGCTGCAACGGTCATCCCCCAATCCTCACGATGCGTACGGACTCGACGGTTCGAGCGGGCGAAGGGGACGAGCCGAAGGCGGTAGCAATCGGGTGGCGGGGAAGTTTTGCCGCCGCAGGGTGCGACGGATGCCGTTTTCCCCGTCGCCGACTTCCAAGGACGGCGCTTGCCTCCGGCACTGCCTCCTGCCGGGGCAAAGCTCTGCCACGCCCGGGGTCCGGCGGGCCGAGACTGGCGTGCGTTGTCGGGTGTGAAACTCAGCCGCAGGCCACGACCAGCCGGGGGGCGGCCTGGTGCCGCCGTCGGCCAAAGGCTTCGAGTTGCGGCATGGAGGGAGTGGTCGGAGTTGGCGAGGCACTGGCGTTTGAGCCGGGTGTCGTCCTTGGTGAGGGCGGCCATGCGTGGGAGACCCCGCGCACGGCAACGAATTCACCCCCCCCTTTGCGGGCCTTTGGCTCACTCGGAAGGTGATTGGGGCGATGAAGGGATGAACCTGACGGATGTTCATCGTGACAGCGGGCATGGAGCCAAACCGTTCGGGGCGTGCGGGGGGCTGCGAGTCGGGCCCGGGCAAGGCTTTGACAGTCGCGCCCCGAGTTCCTTACGCTATCGACCATGGAATGTTTGCACGCGCCGTGGCGCATTCAATACATCCTCGCGCCCAAACCGGCCCCCACCGGCACCTCGCTCTTCACCACCATCGCCCAATCCAACGACGACGAGGCCAACCACGTCATCGCGCGCGACCGCACCTGTTTTGCCCTGCTCAACAACTACCCCTACAACGGCGGGCACCTCATGGTCGTACCCTACAAGCAGGTGGCGGATTTC
>DATLZF010000549.1:0-3921 GCA_035574135.1 Candidatus Methylomirabilota bacterium | reverse complement strand
CGTACACCAGCAGGCGCGATCCCGGGATCGGTTCCTCGATCGTGCCGTCCGGCAACCGCCAGCGCACGGCGAGGTTGTCGCCCCCACCGCCCTCCTTTTGCAGCGCCTCGATGTAGTAGCGCTGGTTGGCGTTCAACTGAATCACCGCTGACTGTTGACCGGGCTCCTTGGTCCACTCGCGCGACGACGTCCAGCCGGTGACGGCGGCGATCTGCACCTTCTGAGCGGGGTTGTCCGTGGTGCTCAGGAACAGGGCCCCACCGTCGTCCGAAGCGATCCAGAATGTGTAGCCGCCCGTGACCGGGGGGATGAGCAGCGCCCGCATGCGCTGGCCGTAGTTGTCGGCGAACTCGCTCGGCGCCTCGAACGTGGGCTGGATGGTTTCAAGACCGGGGCTGGCCGGGAAGCTGGGGTGGTTGGTGAGGTCCGAGACCGCGTTCCCGTTGATGCCGGTGTACACCTCGCGCAGGACTCCGGCGGGCTGGGCTGCCAGCCGGCACGCCGCCACCGCCAACACCACCGCACCACAACATGCCGTCCGGGCGGCCCATGAGAACAACGTCATATCAGGTAACTGGAGCGCCGCAAATAATCCCACTTTCGGGCATCGACGCAAGGGGCCTTTGGCGAAGGCTGGGAGAATCCCGGGTCCCGCGCCCGGGGCGTTCCACCATGGCAGAGCGGGCCGGGTAGTGGTTGGGTAAGCGTGTCCGCGGGACGACTGACATCACCACACATCCGGTCGCGCGCCGAGTGAACGCCGGCGCTCCGGATGAACCGACTGCCCGGAGAATGAACGCCTCCGGGCAGTCCTGTTTTCAGCCAGGGAGCGCTGAAGGCTTTACAAACCTGCGCCGTCTAGGAGTATCGCGAACATGATTCACCGCGTTATTCTTTGCGTGGCCGCATTTGTCATCGGCGGCGGATTACCCCTGTTTTCCGCTGAACCCACCTGGGTGACCTACCCCGCCAAGGATGGCCCCGGCCAGGGGCGCCACGTCGTGCTGTTGAGCGGCGACGAGGAGTACCGGAGCGAGGAGGCGCTGCCGATGCTCGGCAAGATTCTCAGCCAACGGCATGGCTTCAAATGTACCGTCCTGTTCTCCGTGGACGCAGATGGCACGATCAACCCGGACAACCAGCGTTCCCTTTCGCATCCGGAGGCGCTCGACAGCGCCGACGTCATCGTCATGAGCCTGCGCTTCCGCAAGTGGCCCGACGACGTGATGAAACGGTTTGTCGATGCGTATCTGGCGGGCAAGCCCATCATCGCCCTGCGCACGAGCACGCACGCCTTCGACTACCCGAAGGGCAGCACCTACGCGCGCTACGGCTGGACCAGCGGCGAATGGAAGGGCGGCTTCGGCAAACAGGTGCTCGGCGAAACCTGGGTCAGCCATTGGGGCCGCCACAAGGTCGAAGCCACCCGGGGTGTGCTGGAACCGGCCGCCCAGTCCGATCCCCTCCTCCGCGGGATCGAATCCCTCTTCGGCGACACGGACGTGTACGAGGCCTATCCTCCCGCCGACGCCAAAATCCTCGTCCGCGGCCAGGTGCTCACGGGCATGAAGCCCACCGACCCGCCGGCCACTTATCGCAAAAAACGCGCCTCCGATGGCCAGGAACAGGCCGTCAACGAGCCCATGATGCCGGTGGCTTGGAGCCGGATTCACACCAACGAAGCCGGGCGCCTGAACAAGATTCTTTGCACCACGATGGGTTCCGCCACGGATTTGCAGGACGAAGGTCTCCGCCGGCTGCTGGTCAACGGCGTGTACTGGGCCCTCGGACTTGAAGTGCCCGCCCGGGCCAACGTCGATTACGTCGGCGAGTTCAAGCCCACGATGTACGGCTTCAAGGGCTATCAGAAAGGCGTTAAACCTTCCGTCCATGCCCTCAATGCCAAGCCCGCGGCCACCGCACCGGCGCCGGCGCCCGTGCCCGGTAAACTCACGCTGCAAAAGGGCGACCACATCGCCCTGATCGGCAACGCGCTGGCCGAGCGCATGCAGCACGACAGCGCCTTCGAAACGCTGCTCCATCGCGCCTTCCCCGAGCACGACCTGACGGTGCGCAACCTCGGCTTCTCGGGCGACGAGATCGTGACCCGGGCGCGCTCGGAGAACTTCGGTTCGCCGGACGACTGGCTGACCCGCGTGAAGGCCGACGTGATCCTGGCTTTCTTTGGCTTCAACGAGTCGTTCAAGGGCTACGGGGGACTGGACAAGTTCCGCTCCGACCTGGCGAACTTCATCAAGGACACCTTGGGCAAAAACTACTCGGGCAAAGGCCCGCCGCGCCTGGTGCTCGTGTCCCCCATCGCCGCCGAGCGCCTGCCCGACCCGAATTTCCCCGATCCGTCGCTGATCAACGACAATCTCCGGGATTACACCCTGGCCATGGCCGACGTGGCCCGCGCGCACGGCGTGCAACTGGTTAACCTGTTCGACCTCTCGAAGCAGCTCCAGGCCGCCTCGGCCACGCCGCTGACTCACAACGGCATTCACCTCACCGAGGCGGGCAACGAACGGCTGGCGCCGGTGCTGTTCCGCGAATTGCTCGGCCAGGAGCCGCCCGCATGGGACGCCGCCACCGAGCAACTGCGCCGGGCCGTGCAGGAGAAAAACCGCATGTGGTTCTCCCGTTACCGCACCGTGGACGGCTACAACGTCTATGGCGGTCGCTCCGCCCTGGCCTATCAACCCGACAAGGGCGGATTCATCAGCGACCGCGACGCGCCCGAGCCCCACGTGTCCAACTACAAGGTCATGCAGCGGGAGATGGCCATCCGCGACGTCATGACGGAAAACCGCGACCGGCGCGTGTGGGCACTGGCGCGCGGCCGCGACCTCAAGGTTGATGACTCCAACGCGCCCGAACCCATTCCGGTGAAGACCAACAAACCGGGGCCCAAGGAAGACAAGAGCCACGAATACCTCGACGGCGAGGCGGCCATCGCCCGAATGAAGCTGGCGCCGGGCTGCCGCGTCGGCCTGTTCGCCTCCGAAAAGGAGTTCCCGGCCCTGGTCAACCCCGTGCAAATGGCGTGGGACACCCGAGGTCGCCTCTGGGTCGCCGTCTGGCCGAACTATCCCGAGCGCACCCCTTGGAGCACCAACGGCGACAGCCTCGTGGTTTTCGAAGACACCAACGCCGACGGCCGCGCGGACAAGATGACGACCTTCATCGACGACTTGAACTGTCCAACGGGGTTCCAGTTCTACAAGGACGGCGTGATTCTGGTGCAGGCCCCCGATGTCTGGTTCGTGCGGGACACCGACGGCGACGGGCGCGCGGATTGGAAGGAGCGCATCCTGGGCAGCCTGGATTCAGCAGACTCGCACCACACCGCCAACGCCCTCTGCCTCGATCCCGGCGGCGCCATTTACCTCAGCGACGGCGTCTTCCATCGCACGCAGGTCGAGACGGCGCGCGGCCCGGTGCGCAATGTCGATGGCGCGATCTACCGTTTCGAGCCGCGGACCGGACGTTTCGAGGTCTATGTCGCCTACGGTTTCGCCAATCCACACGGGCGCGTGTTCGACTACTGGGGCAACGACCTGATTACCGACGCCACCGGCAACAACACCTACTTCGGCCCGGCGTTCAGCGGACGCCTCGACTCCGGCAAACACTCCAGCCTGGAGGAATTCTGGAAGCGCCCTTCGCGGCCGTGCCCCGGCACGGCCATCCTCTCCAGCCGTCATTTCCCGGAGGAGTTCCAGGGCAATTTTCTCAACTGCAATGTCATCAGCCTCCTGGCCATCTTCCGGGCGAAGATTCGCGAGGAAGGCTCGGGCCTGCGCGGCGAAACGCTTGAACACCTCGTCATCTCCGACGACCCCAACTTCCGCCCCTCCGCCGTCACCGTGGCGCCGGATGGCTCGATCTATTTCACCGACTGGCACCAGGCCATCATCG
>DATLZF010000548.1:0-7546 GCA_035574135.1 Candidatus Methylomirabilota bacterium | reverse complement strand
CGGGCACCAGTCGGGGAGAGGCGGAATGGTCGCTGCTTCCGGCTCCGCCTGCCAGCATGCGGCGCCACCACGAGGGCCCCTCCGCCGGGCGCATCGGTCGCGAGCGCGCCCACTCGGCCTTGAAGTGCTCGCGCAATTCCTCCAGGTAAAGGTTCACCGAGTAAGCCGGCCGGTTCTCGGCCAGCGGTTCCCCGTGTCGATCGAGGATTTTGCCCCGGATGGCCGGGATGCGCACCGTGCGGAAGGACTGGGATTTCTGATTCTCGGCGTAGTGCCGACCGGAGATCACCTGCACCCACCACAGCCCCGCCAGCAGGATGCCCAAGCCGATCAACACCGCCCAGGTGATCAACCGCAGGTGCGGATCGTTCTTCTTGAGCTGGTCGAAAACGATCATGCCGGATTTGGGGAGCAAGGCGCAAAGCTCAAACGGTCGCGACCACCGGTCGTTTCCGGGTCGTGGCTCCGCTGCTTCTCGGGTGCCCGGGCGGCGGCGGGGGCCGTTGGACAGTGGCTGTTGAGCTTCATGCCCTTCCTCGTTTGATTTCCCGGTCGGGCCGGAAGGTGGCATCCTCGACGCGGCGGTAGTTGAGGGCGGTGTTGAGCCGATCAAACAAGCTGAACCACAGCGGGGTGACGGAGGCGCCCAGGGTTGCCATGATCCCCCATTGCCAGAGGGAAAACCAGCTCAGCAACGGCTTGGGCTCGGTGTTGAGCAAGAGCAACAGTGTCAGCAGCGGCACCCCCGCACTTGCCGCCAGCCCCAGCACCAACTGGGCGTAGAGCTGGTCACGCAGGATCAGGCTGCGATAGCGCTCGATGGCCAGACCGGTCAGAAACAGGGGCAGGATCGTGACGCCCGGCGGGTTGGCGGAAAGGGAATCCGCCAGCAGCCCGCCCGCCAGAGCGAGGGCCATGAGGGTGGGTAGCCCGCTGCTTAGTCCGGCATAGACCATGAGGCTGGGGAGCAGATCCGGTTGCACTCCGATCCACGCGCGCAGCCAATCTGCGCTTGATTGGAGGAAGACGACGAGGAAGGCGACCGTCAAGATGGTGATGGTGTTGAAGGCGCTCATTTGACCGGCTCCGGATCGGGCAGTTTCACCCACACTTCCTCCAGCGCGTTCATCCGCACGGCCACGCGGACCCGGGCCTCGTTGTAGAGTCCGTATCCGACGGAGCGGTAATCCACAATGTGCCCGATGAGAATGCCCTTGGGGAAGACGCCGCCGTAGCCGCTGGTGACCACTCGCTGCCCGGCGCGCAGCACCGCATTGCGCGAAATATGGGTGAGATCCACGATGATGTTGTCCAGGGGACTGGAGGAGGAGGGCGCCACCACGCCGGCTTCGCGAGTCTCCTCGATGATGGCCGAAACCCGGCAGTCGGGGTCGCCCAGCAACACGACCTGAGCCTGGGTGTAGCTCGATTCGCTCACGCGCCCGACCAGGCCCTCGGCGGTAAAGACCGCGCAGTTTGGTTTCACGCCGTCGCGCAGGCCCCGGTCAATGCGCAGTGTGCGCCACCAGTTGGCCGGGTCGCGTGCGATGACGCGCGCGGGTTTGATCGACATCCAGGGATACTGCCGGGGCATCCCCAGTTGTTGCCGCAAGCGGGCGTTTTCGCGGGCAATCTCTTCGGCCTGCATCAACCGCAGCCGCGCCTCCTCGATCTCCCGCCGCAGCTCCCGGTTCTGGCGGAGCAGTTCCTTGCGCGGCAGGATCGCCTGGCCCGCCTGCTCGGCCATCTGCCCCGCTGATCCGGCCACGCCGAAGAGCGGGATAAACAGGCCGCTGATGGCCATCTTGATCTGCGCGGCCGTGCGGCCGGGCAGCTTCAACAGCACCAGGGTGATCAGCACGATCACCCCGAGCGCGACGTAATGACGCTTCTGCAACATCCACTCACCCGGCGATCCCGCCGGCTTTCGGCGCGACGGAGCTGCCGGACACCGTGTTTGGCCGCACCGCAGCCTCCGCGCGTCTGAACCTTCAGACGCGACGACGGGTGGAGATGATGAAGGCGAATCAGCCTCGGGCGTTGGACGTGACCCGCTTGAGGAATTGAAGTTCTTGCAGCACCCGCCCCGTGCCCTCGGCAACCGCGCTGAGGGGGTCGTCGGCAATATGCACCGGCAGACCCGTCTCTTCGGCCACCAGCCGGTCGATACCGCGCAACAGGGCGCCGCCCCCCGCCATCACGATGCCGCGATCGACAAGATCGGCGGCCAGTTCCGGCGGGCAGCGTTCCAGGGTGATGCGGATGGACTCCAAAATACTTGAAAGCGGCTCCTGCAAGGCTTCGCGAATTTCCTCCGAGCGAATGGTCAGCGTCTTCGGCAGACCGGAGCTCAGATCGCGTCCCTTGACCTCCATCGTCAACTCCTGCTCCAGCGGAAAAGCCGATCCCAACCGGATCTTGATCTCCTCCGCCGTGCGTTCGCCAATCATCAAGTTGTAGGCCCGTTTCATGTGCGCCACGATCGTCTCGTCAAACTCGTCGCCGCCCACCCGCAGGCTGCGGCTGAAGACAATGCCGGCCAGGGAGATGATTGCGATCTCGCAAGTGCCCCCGCCGATATCGACGATCATGTTGCCTGCCGGCTCGTGCACCGGCAGACCGACTCCGATGGCCGAAGCCATCGGTTGCTCGATCAGGTAAACCTCGCGCGCACCCGCGTGGGTGGCCGAGTCTTTCACTGCGCGTTTTTCGACTTCCGTGATGCCCGAGGGAACGGCCACCACCACCCGGGGAGCGATCAGTTTTCGGTGGTGCACCTTCTGAATAAAGTGCCGGAGCATCGCCTCGGTGATTTCAAAGTCGGCGATTACTCCGTCTTTCATCGGCCGGATGGCCACGATATTCCCCGGCGTGCGGCCCAGCATGCGCTTGGCCTCCTCGCCCACGGCGAGCACGTTGGTGGTTCCGGCTTGAATGGCCACGACGGAAGGCTCACGAAGCACAATTCCCTGATCCCGAACGAATACCAGGGAGTTCGCCGTTCCCAAATCGATTCCAATATCGTTGGAAAACAGGCTTTTAAGTTGCGCTAGCATGACGCGGTGCCTAACACGCCGGCACGTTACGAAGCGGCTACAGCACCGGTCAAGGGGGAAACGGCCCTGGTTCCGTCCCACCGTGCCGGCATCTCCTGCCTGTCGGGGCGACGCGACAAACGCCACCGCGTGCCGCTCACCGAAACCGGGGCAGTCGCTACCATCCCGCTTGTGTCCGTGTTCTTTCCAACACGGCGGGCATGGGTTTGCCCTGTGGCGTCAACGGCGCTTCCTCCGCCCCGACAAAGCAGGCGCGGTTGGAGTGATCGGTTGAGAGCCAAGCGCCGCTGCGCTACAACCAGCCATGCTCGCCCTGCCAATCGCTTGGTGCATTGGTGCCGTTGTCGCCGTGGCCAGTCCGGTGGCCGCCCAACCCTTTGCCGAGGCGGGCCTTGCCGCCGAATACCCCGGCGATGCGGGTATTGACCGCGACCCCCGCGTCATCTTCGTTGAGGATTTTGAAGAACCCTCCCTCGAAGCGCTCTGGCAGCGTTGGGAGACGGTGAGCGACCGCGCCGGGCAATCCTTTTCCGGCGACGTGCCCCCGGGCAGTCCGGGCAGACAGTCGCTGGCCATGGAGCGCACCCGGGGTCCCGGCGCCCAGCTTTACCGGCGCTTGAAGAACGCGAGCGGAGGTTGGGGCTACGACCGTGTCTTCGCGCGCTACTACGTGAAATTCGATCCGGAGTGCGGGGAGATTCACCACTTTGGGACCTGCCTGGGTGGGAACCAGCCGGCAACCCCCTGGCCGTCCGTCCGGGCCGGCGAGCCCCCCGACGGGGCCCGGTCGTTCTGGGTGGGCATCGAGCCTTTCGGCAAGAGCTGGGTCTGGGACTACTACGCCTACTGGTGCGAGATGCGCGGCAGCCCGCCCCGGGGCCAGACGTGGGGCAACAGCTTCATCCGCAACCCAGATCTCAAGGTCGAGAAGGGCCGGTGGATCTGCGTCGAGCAGATGGTGCGGATGAACCAGCCGGGCGATACCGACGGCGAAATGGCGCTCTGGATTGACGGCAAACCAGTCAGCCACCTCGGCAAAGGTTTTCCCAAAGGCCTGTGGACCTATGACAAATTCGCGCCGGGCCGCGGCGGGCAAGAGATTCGTTGGAACCGGGAGAAGAACGGCCCCGAGCGCTGGACCGTGCCCGAAGGTGGCGCCCCGTTCGAGGGCTTCCGCTGGCGCACCGTGCCGGAACTGAACGTGAACTTTATCTGGCTCTACATCTACACGCAGAAACCCGAAGGCCACCGCATCAAGGTCTGCTATGACCACGTCGTCGTGGCCACCGACTACATCGGTCCCCTGCGCGGGCGGTAACGGGCCGGTGGCGGCTTGTTTTCCGGACGGGCGTTGGCGGATACTTGGTGGCGTGACGCGGAATGACATTTCCCGAAGAGGGACGCGCCGGACCGCGTCCAAACCGCGACCTTGGGTGGAGCGCACAGGGCCGCCATCCGTTGGGTCAAAAACTCTGAGCGAGGGAAGGTGACCATGATACTGACTGGCATAGGCGACGAAGCGGGCAACACCATCGATACTCAACTGGCCGCGGCCCGCGCGCTCGGTTGGCGCTGGTTGGAGATGCGCGGTGTCGAGGTGCCCGGCCACCCCAAGGCCAATCTGCACGACATTGCGGAGACCGCCTTCGAGACGGTGGTCGAGCGGCTGCAGGCAGCCGGTGTGGGCGTGTATTGTTTCGGCTCCACGATCATGAACTGGGCCAAGACCGTGCAGACGCCGTTTGAGGTGACACTGGCGGAAGTCGAACGTTGTTTGCCCCGCATGCAGCGCCTGGGCACACGCTACGTGCGAATCATGAGTTTCAAACCGGGCGAAGAGGAGGACCGCATCCCGGCCGAGGTCTTCCACCGGGTGCGCGAAGTGACGAAGCGGTTCCTCGATGCCGGCATTCAGCCCGTTCACGAGAACTGCATGAACTACGGAGGCATGAGCTGGCGGCACGCGATCGAACTGCTCGAAAACGTGCCCGGACTCCGGTGGGTGTTCGACACGGCCAACCCCATCTTCAACGCGGATCGCTCGAAGCCCCGCCCGTGGCCCAAACAAGACCCTTGGGAGTTCTGGACCCATGTGCGCGAGGTGTGCGCCCACATTCACGTCAAGGATGCCACTTGGAACCCGACCCGGAACGACGCGGATTACAACTGGCCGGGCGAAGGCCAGGGCCGCGTGCGGGACATTCTCAAGGATGCCCTGGCGCGGGGCTACGACGGGGCGATCTCCATCGAGCCCCACATGGTCGTGGTGTTCCACGAGGCCGGCTCGAAAGCGAATGACGAGCCGATGCGGGAGAATTTCATCGAGTACGGCCGCCGGTTGGAGAGGATGGTCAAGGACATCCGCGCCGAACTCGCACTGACCGGGTGCCGGACTGCGCCCGCGGCAGCCGTGTCGTGAACCCGGAGTTCATGCGCGAGGCCATTCGTGTCGCCCGGCAGAACCTCGCGGGCGGCGGCGGCCCCTTCGGGTCCGTCGTCAGCCGGGACGAGCGCATCGTCGGCCGTGGCTGGAACCGGGTCACGGCGGACAACGACCCGACAGCCCACGCGGAGGTCGTGGCCATTCGGGAGGCAAGCCGCGAGTTGAAAAGCTTTTCCCTTGAAGGCTGCGTGATCTACTGCACCTGCGAGCCGTGCCCGATGTGTTTGGGCGCGATCTATTGGGCGAGAATCGGCACGGTTTATTACGCCGCCACGCGGGCGGATGCCGCCGGCGCGGGCTTTGATGATGCGATGATTTATGACGAGCTCGCCCGCCCCAAGGCGCGGCGGCGGCTGGCGTTTGCGCAGGGCTTGCGCGAGGAGGCGCTGGAGCTGTTTGCGGCGTGGAATGCCAAGCCGGACAAGGTGCGGTACTGAGCCGGCACGTTACGGAACGCCATCGGGCCTTCGCTTCACGGGCGGGCGGAGATTTCCAACATGCGTTCGATGGGCCGGCGGGCGCGGCGGAGGACATCGTCGCTCAACTCGACACGCGGCGCGAGATTCACCATACAGTCGTGCAACTTCTCCAGCGTGTTGAGCTTCATGAAGCGGCACTCGTTGCAGCGGCAGGCATCGGTGGGCGCGGGGATGAACTGTTTGCCCGGGCATTCCTTTTGCAGCCGGTGCAGCATTCCCGCCTCGGTGGCGATGATGATCTGTGATGCCGACGAGTTCTTGCAGTAGGTCACCATCTTCTCGGTCGAGCACACTTCGTCGGCCAGCATCCGCACCGCCTTGGTGCATTCGGGATGAGCCACCAGGGGCGCCCCGGGGAACTCTCGGCGAATGCGCGAGACGCTGGCGTGGGTCCACTCGACATGCACGTAACAGTTGCCCTGCCACAGCTTCATGGGCCGGCCGGTTTGTTCCATCACCCAGGCCCCAAGATTTTCGTCGGGCACGAAGAGGAGATCGCGCTCCGGGGGCGCGGCGCGCACGATCTTCACCGCATTACCGCTGGTGCAGATCACGTCGCTCAATGCCTTCACCTCGGCGCTGCAGTTGATGTAAGCGATGGTGTAAAAGTTCGGGTTGGTGTCCTGCAACTGCTTCAACCTGGCGGCCGGGCAGCTTTCCTCCAGCGAGCAGCCGGCGTCCTTGTCCGGCAGCACCACGATCTTGCCCGGGTTCAAAATCTTCGCCGTCTCCGCCATGAAGTGGACGCCGCAAAAGACGATAATCTCCGCATCCGTCCGCGCCGCCTGCTGGGAAAGTCCGAGCGAGTCGCCCACGAAGTCGGCCACGTCCTGGATTTCCGGCACCTGATAATTGTGGGCCAGGATGACGGCCTTGAGCTTTTTCTTCAGCGCGAGAATCTCGCGCGCCAGCGCGTCCAGGCGGGCGGGTGGCAGTGGCGTCCGCACGGGAAAGCGGTCCACGCCGGCCGGCTGAAGATCGGTCAGATCGATCATGGGCTCAGGCTAAATCCCGCCCGGGTGAGCGTCAATGACTCGGACGGCCGCGAATGTTGCCACCCGGTTGGTCGGCGCAGCGCCAATCCGCGAGGGGCGCCGGCTCCCCCTGTTTTTGCTCTGGAGCCATTCGCCCGGGCTGCTACCCTTGCTGGCACTATGAGAAAGTGGATTCCACGGATCGTCTTCGCGGTGGTCGTCTTGCTGGGGCTGGCCATCGTCGGTGTGTTCGTCTTCTTGAACGACATTGTGAAAAAGGCCGTGGAGACGGCCGGGCCCCCGTTGACGAAGACCGAGGTCAAGCTGGCCTCGTCCAAAATTTCGCCCCTCTCGGGCAGCGGCCATCTTCAGGGCCTGTTCATTGGCAACCCCGAGGGTTTCAAGACCGAGTTTGCCATCAAAATGGGCGAGATGAAGGTGGACGTGGACGTCGGCTCGTTGCTGTCCGACACGATCGTGGTGGAGCAGATTTTCATCGAAGGGCCCGAGATCACCTTCGAGGGCGGCCTCAAAGGCAGCAACCTGGGCAGGTTGCTGGATAACCTCGAAGCCGCCACCGGCGGCAGCGACGAC
>DATLZF010000547.1:0-5084 GCA_035574135.1 Candidatus Methylomirabilota bacterium | reverse complement strand
CCCGGTGGCGCGACAGAATTTGGCTACGCTCGGGCAGGCTCGCGCTGGCGAGTTCGGCATCGTTCAGGGCTGCCGGCGGTTGGCCGAGTATGCCGGCCGGTTGGGTCCGTCGAGAGCGGCCCCGGTGGCTGCCACTCCTGCCGTGCCGGTGGGGGTCGGCGCTCAACCTGCTGTGCTGATCTCGCATTCACGATGACGAATCGAGCCCTGCTGCGAGCGAAAGTCCTGGCGCCGGAGCCCTTGGGCGGACCAGAGGGCGAGCTGGTGAATCCCTTTGTGCCGATTCCGCGATGGGCTCTGGTGGCGTTGCTGACCGTGAGCGGCCTGTACCTCCTGCTGGTCACGGCGGTGGCGTTGTTCAACGCAAGTGAGGGCAATTCCTCGATGCTCTGGGTGGCGTTGTCCACCCTCTGGCTGTTCTTCTGGCTGTTTTACCCGCTGATCTTTTACCGGCCGGAGTATGGCTGGTGTCATCCGTTGATCCTGCCGACGCTGCTGACGTTGATCACGCTGATGCCGCGCAATGCCGGCCTGTTCATGAACGGGATGTCCGAGCACGCGATGTTGGCGGACTGGTATCCGGAAGAGCTGAACATGCTGTTGGCCTATGGCCACTGCGTGAATTCGGTGGCGCTGATGGCCGCTTATGCGGGTTATTTCTGGGGGCCGCGCCTGCGTGTGCCGCGGGTGATGGTGGCCACAACGGCGCCGCAAAGGCTTTACTTCGTACTCCTCTGCGCGCTGGGCGTTTCCGTGTTCGCCTTCTACTCCTACACCCAGGTCTTTGGGGGGCTGCAAAACCATCTCAAGAGCCTCGCCTATGGCATGGCGCAGAGAATCGAGCTGGCGGAGGGGGTCGATGGCATCGGGCAGTACACGGTGCTCATGAGCATGGCGGCGGTGGCGGCGCTGATCTGGGTGTGCGCCCAGCCCGCGGCGTTCCGCAATCCGGTGTTCTGGCTGGTGTCCACGGTGGCGCTGTTGATGGCCTATCTCAGTGACGGCAAGCGCTCGAGCATGATCTACCCCGCCATGTTGATGATGCTGTGCTGGATGTTGCGCCATCGTCACGTGCCCTATTTGCGACTCGCCCTGGTGGGCGTGGGAGCCTTCTTCCTTCTTGGCGTGCTCGGTGTGTTCCGGACTTCGAACTGGGTGGATCCGAGCGAGCTGAATGTGACCACGGTGCGAGAGACTTCGCTTGCGGAAATTGCTGTCCAGACGATGGAGGAACTGACCCGGCGAGCGAGTTCGGACTCCACCTTCTTTCCGATTCTGGCCAAGGTGCCGCGCGAGGAGGAGTTGCTCTACGGTCGAACCTACCTGGAGTGGGGTCTCCGTTTCATTCCGCGCGAGTGGTGGCCTGACAAACCCCGCGGCGTGGATGTGCAGGCCAATCTGACCTTTTACGGGGGCGAGTGGGGACTGCCTCCGGGAGCGGTGGGGGAAGCCTACTGGAACTTTCATTTGCCCGGTGTGCTGGTGGTGTTTTTTCTGTTGGGCGTCTTCAAACGCTGGTTGGCCAATCTCTTGTCCGCCTATCCCCGTGCGCCGGCCATCATGGTCATCTACATGATCTGCCTGTTCTACTTTGACGGCTCGCAGAACGGATTCCGCATCTGGCTCTACTCGATGGTTCCCGCCCTGGTCATCCTCTGGTTGGGTGGCATGATCCGGCTCCCCGGCGTCCCGGCACGGGTGATTTCTCCCTTGGTCCGTCCGCGTTCCCATGCTGCTTGAACCTCCATCGGCTGCGGCGGGCCCTGCCCGCGTCAGGCGCGACCTCGTCGGGTCAACGCCGGTGAGGATGCTCTGCTTCGTTCCGGAGCTGGGCGGCGGTGGCGCAGAAATGCACCTGCTGCGCCTGTTGCGTCACTTCGACCGCTCGTGGGTTCTGCCCGCACTGGCCGTGGCGCGCCGCGGAGGTTCTTATGAAGCGCGCCTGCCCGCGGATGTGCCGGTGTTTGGCTGCGGGTGGGGGCGGCTTCCTTCCTCCACGCTGCGCATGCAGTCCGCGATCCCCGGCCTCCGACGGCTGTTGGCACGGGAGAGGCCGGACGTGGTGATGGCGTTTGTCGATCATGCCGTGGCAGCGGTGGATCAGGCGCTGGCCGGCGGTGACGGGGCGCGGCCGGTGTTTGTTGCCGGGTTGCAGAACAATCTCCAGGAGTCGCTCGACCACCTTCCCCGCTGGTGTGAGAACCGACTTCGCCGGGGCATTCTCCGGGCCTACGCCCGGGCTGATCACGTGATTGCCCTCTCGGCTGGAGCGGCGGAGACGCTCTGCGAGTTGGTGCCCGAGGCGGCCGGTCGCATCTCCGTGGTCCACAACGCCGGCTACGATCTCGATATGGAACAGTTGTCGCGGGAAGAGCCGGTCCTGCCCGTGCCGCGCACTTCGTGGTTTCTCGGGTGCGGGCGGCTGACGGCGCAGAAGGATTTTCTGACACTGCTGCGGGCCTTTGCCCGCGTGCGGGATGAAGTGGACGGCGAGCTCTGGGTGCTGGGGGAGGGGGAGCAGCGCCGAAGGCTGGAGCGCGAAACGGCGGCGTTGGGTCTGGGCAGCCGCGTGCGCTGGCCGGGTTTCGTGAAGAACCCATTCGCCTTCATGGCCAGGGCCACCAGCTTCGTGCTGTCTTCGCGGTGGGAGGGCTTCGGCAACGTGATCACGGAAGCCATGGCCTGTGGCGTGCCGGTCATTTCCACGGACTGTCCCCACGGTCCGCGCGAGATTCTCGAAGGCGGTCGCTGGGGTGAACTCGTTCCCGTGGGCGACGAGCGCGCCCTGGCCGATGCCCTGCGCGCCGCCGTGTTGGACCGCCAGCGGTTTCAGACCCGAGCCGCCGCCGCCCGGCAGCACGTGCGCCGGTTCGGGCCGGTGCCAATCACCCGCGCCTACGAGGCGGTGATCCAGTCGCTGCTGGAGCGGCGCATGCGTCGTTACTCATGAAACTGCGCCTGGTTTTGGAGCACCGCTTTCAAAGAACGCCGGACGGACAGGTCTGGTCGGCGATGTTTCCGCGGCCGGTGTGGTCGCGCTATCTGCGGGTGTTCTCCGAGGTGTGCATCTGCGCCCGGGTGCGCGAGGTGCCTGCGGTGCCCGCCGAGATGGGGCGGGTGACCGGTGAGGGCGTGACGTTTTTCGGCCTGCCCCATTATCACGGTCCCTGGGAATACTGGCGCCGCCGGCACGAGTTTCGCGTGGCCGTTCGTCGGATCGCCGAGCCGGGTGCCGCCTGCATCGTGCGCGTGCCGGGCAATGTGGCCAGCGAGGCGATCGCCGCCCTGCGTCGCGACGGGTTGCCCTGCGCCGTGGAGGTGGTGGCGGATCCCTGGGACATGTTCTCGCCCGGCAGCTCGACACATCCGTTGCGCTGGTTTTTCCGCCGCATGTTCACCCATGCCACCCGTCGCCAGTGCGCGCAGGCGCAGGCCACCCTCTACGTAACGGAACACGCGCTGCAACGGCGGTATCCCCCCGGCCACGCCCCGGGCATGGTCACGTGTGGAGTCTCGGACGTCTGCCTAGGGGATGGGGCCTTCGTCGCCTGTGCCAGAACGCGGGATTCCTTCACCCGTCGGCCGCTTCGATTGATTTCAGTCGGTTCCTTCAATCTTCTCTACAAGGCGCAGGACGTTCTGGTGAACGCCTTCGCCCGGGCCGTGAAACACGGGCTCGATGGACGGCTCACCTTCGTCGGCGACGGGATTTACCGGCCTCGCATCGAGGCGCTGGTGGCCCGGCATCGTGTCCTGGAGGGACGCGTTGAATTCCTCGGCCAACTGCGGGGGGGCGAAGCTGTATTCGAGGCTCTGGATCGCAGTGAGCTGTTCGTTCTGCCATCCCGACAGGAGGGGCTGCCGCGGGCGGCACTGGAGGCGATGGCGCGCGGTCTGCCCTGCATCGGCAGCCACGTGGGCGGCTTTCCCGAGATTTTGCCCGAAGATGCGATCGTGCGGCCGAATGACGTGAAGGGGCTTGCCCGCTGTCTGCTCCGGTTGGCGGCTGATCCCGACCGGCTGGCGGCGATGTCCGCGCAGAACCTCCGCCGGGCCGCCGATTTCCACGCGGAGAAACTGGCCGTTCGTCAGAACGCCTTCTACGAGGAAGTCAGCCGCTTGTTTGGCGACTTCTGGGCCCGGCGTGGTCATCCGGGACGGAAGCCGTCTTGTGCCGGCCCCGAACCTCTCTCTCACTCCGCCGGAGTCCTCCCGGGTGTGGAGCAAGTCGCATGAGCCTCGATCCCAGCGCCAACGCAGCGAAGGCCTGGCGATGGGTGCCGGCCCGGCGTCATCGCAAACCCTGACTCCCACGATGAAGAAAGCCCGCATCCTCCACCTGATCACCCGTGCCGCCATTGGCGGATCGCAGGACAACACCTTTTGCACCTGCGAGCGCCACGATCGGGATCGCTTCGAGATCCACCTGGCTTGCAATCCAGACGGGGCCTGGCTCGACCGCGCCCGGCGGGCGGCGGATTTCTTTCATCCCGTGCCATCGCTGGTCACGCCCATCCGTCCGTTCCAGGACGCCCGGGCGCTTGTCGAAATCATCCGGATTCTCCGGCGCGGGCGCTATGATCTCGTCCACACGCACACGGCCAAGGCCGGCATTCTGGGCCGCATCGCCGCGCGGTTGTGCCGCGTGCCGGTGGTGGTGCACACGTATCACGCCTTCCCGTGGCATGACTTCATGCCGGCCTGGCGGCGCGGTCTTTATGTCCTGATCGAGCGTGGCTGCCGCCCGTTGACCGATTTTGCTCTGACCGTGAGCGAGAACGAGCGGATGGAGGGTCTGCGGCGAGGGGTGCTGCGGCCGGACTGTTCGCAGACAGTTTATTCAGGCATCGATTTTTCCAAACTCGATGCCCCGGTGGACGTGGCCGGGGTGAGGGCCGGTTTGGGAGTGCCCGTCGGCGCGCCGGTAGTGCTGATGGCCGGGCGGCTCGATCCGCAAAAGGCGCCGACGCTGATGGTCGAGGCCTTTGTCCAGGTGAGGCGGCGTCATCCGGGCGCGGTGCTGTGGCTGGCGGGCGACGGTGAATTGCGGCCGCAGGTGGAAGCGAGCATCCGGCAGCACGGCT
>DATLZF010000546.1:0-3121 GCA_035574135.1 Candidatus Methylomirabilota bacterium | reverse complement strand
CGAGCCGATGCACGCACTCGTCCGGCGGAGTGCCATGCCCGCCGCCCTGCAGCGCGCGCACCAGCGGTCCCTCCTCGCCGCCGGTCAGCGCCACCAGGCCGCCGCCCCATTCCGACAATTCATCCCAGCGTACCACGCCCTGTCCCTTGGCGGCCCGCAGATGGGCATGCGTCAGCAGCCGACAGAGGTTCTGATAACCCGCGCGCGATTCCACCAGGACCGGCAACACCGCCCCATCCTCCAGCACCAGCTCCGCGCCGATGATCGGACGCAGGCCGTACTCGCGGGCCGCACTGAAGAAACGCGGCGCGCCATACACACCCATGCGATCGCAGAGAGCCAGCCCGGGCAGCCCCAGTTCAGCAGCCCGGCCGGCCAGTTGTTCCGGTGAGGAGGCGCCCCGCAGGAAGCTGAAGGCGCTCCGGGCATGGAGTTCAACATAGGTCGCCATCGCTCGTCGCCTTCTCGAAATGTTCCCACAGCCGCAGAGCGTCGCGTTCGATCCACGCGCGCTCGAAGCGCGGCCGCCGGGCGTTGCCGCCGACGTACCACTCGACCAGTTCCGGGGACCTGCCCTGGAAAAACTCGTCCAGCCGCCGGGCGACCTCTGCAGCCTCCACCGGAGGAAGCACAAACTCCCACGTGACCGGCACCGGCCCACGACGCAGCACCCTCGGCATGTCCTGCCAGCCCAGCGTCGGGTGGAGCGTCCACCAGAGCAGGCGCAGGACGGCCGCGGCAAGAAACCGCCCGCCGCTGACGGGTCCGTGGCAGCTTCCCCCCTCCGGCACGATTTGACCACAACTGAGGACCAGCCTGTCATGCGTTGGCTGCCAGCCCAGGTGGATGGGGAGCGAAGGATGGACGCCGACCGTGTTGAACCGGGGCTTGAGCGCCAGCAAGAGCTCGCGTTCGCGCGCCAGGGCAGCGGCCTCGCTCGCGCACTCATCCCAATGAATGCGCCGCACGGCGGAGAGCAATCGCCGGAGCTTTGGCGGAAGTCGTTCGGGTCTTGCGGCACGATAGCTGCCCAGGCGGCGGCGAAGATTCTTGGCCTTGCCGACGTAGAGCACGCCGGCCTCCGCTCCGCACAGGAGGTACACGCCCGGCCGCTCCGGCACGGCGCGAAAGAACTCCGCACCGAACCGCTCCGCCAACGGAGGCACAAGGGGCAAAAGCTGGAGTTGCGCGGCCGCCATGGCGTCAGTCCACGATTGCCTCCACGCTCCAGCCTTCCGGACTGCGATTGAGCCGGAGCACGTGGCCATCGACGGTTTCCACATCCCATTCCTCGCGCTGCCAGGCGCCCGCGTCCCACCACTGGCCGGAAGCCCGCCAGGGTCCCAGAGCCACCCGCAGCTTTCCGCGGGCGATCGAGCAATGGATGGCCATGGGGCGGCCGCAGGAGTCTCCGGCTTCCACTTCGACCGCGGCCGACACCGCGGGCCGCAGACGACGCACGGGCCAGGCCGCCGGCGGCCCGCCGAGGGCGGAGGGGCTCACCTCGGGCGCATTCTCGAAATCCGGCGGCACGAGTCTGAAAGCATCGGGGCGATGCGAGTCCTCGAAAACCGGCGTGCCGACGCGATCGGCCCCGAGCAGGGCGGCGAGCCGCGCCAAGGTTTCCCGAAAGCGTGGCGGATCACGCAGCACGGCTTCAAACAGGCCCAGTTGCCGTGACTGGCGCGGCCCGGGGCTTGCCTCCAGCGCCACGGCGGTGATGGGTGCGCTGGTGCGCACCGTCTCCAGATGCGTGTGCAACATCCGGAAGAGCACGTCGGCCTGCGCGGTGGGTTGCGGAACCCGCAAGGCCCACTCCAAACGCTGGCCGGACTCCAGCCGGAGCCGCAGTTGCAACGCCGCTGCCGCCAGATTCAGCAACTCCAGGCGGGGACAAAGCTGGTCCACGAACCGCCGCAGGATAAACAGCAGTGGCTCGACCGTTTCCACCGGTTGTTCGAACTCGAATGCCTCCTTGAACTCCTCCACAGGCCGCGCCAAGCGGAGCGGTCGCATGCTCGTTGCAGAGGCGGCGGCAAACAGGGCCAGGGCCTCCAAACCGAGCCGCTCCACGACGGCCTGCTGCCCCAACGCCAGCAGCTCGCCCACCGTGCGCAGCCCCCATTTGTCAAAGATGGTGGCGACATCGGTGGAAGGTTGCAAAGCCGCGATGGGCAGCGTCGCCAGGAACGCCCGGCCATCCTCAATCAAAGTGACGCCCTCGGACCAACGGGCGGCGTGTCCGGCGAGATTTGGCGTCACGGCCAGGCCCACTTGCCCGCGCAGACCACAGGCCGCCAGCGCGGCCCGCCAACGTTCCGCCCAGGCCAACCTTTGGGCGCCGGTGGCGCCCGAGAGCACGGCCAACCCGCGCAAATCCAGCGTGCAAAGACCCGGCGCGGTCGCTTCCACGTAAGGAGAGAAGCCAAACGCGCATTGCAGCAGAGCGTCGGTCGCCGCCGCCTCTCGCTCCGGGGAACGATGCCGCACCGTCAGATCCCGACAACGCGCCAGCGCCTGCGTGGGGGTTTGCCCCTCCATCACGCCGCACGCACGCGCCGCCCCGGTCATGTCGCACACCACGGGCGTGGCGCGGGCGGGATCAACCAGCGCCACCGAGCGGGTCCACAGTTCCGGCTCGTGGCGCAAGGCCGCCTGCAGGGCGAAGTTGGGCAGATAAACCGCGGCAAACATATCAACCGGCCTGCACTGCGGGCTGCGCGCCGGCCACGGCCGGCGGCCGCAACATGGAAAAACGAAGTGCCGGCCAGAGATCGGCGGGCGCACGCGCCAGATCCTCGATGCCCGACCGGTGGTCACATTGCACGCGGCAGGTCGCGCCAGTCACCAGCGGTCGCGGCGTGATCACCAGGACGGTGGTTTCATGCGGTTCCAACAGCCGGGCCAGCCGGTGCCAGACGCTGGAACTGATCTGACGCAGTTGCCGGACCGGATTCATCTTGAGATCGATCACAACCAGCGGGAGGTTCGGATCACGGAGAAGCAGATCAGCCGCCTTGAGGGCCTCGTCGGCCCGGGCACAGCGGACCCATAGCAGACGCGCGAGCACGTCGCCGTCGGCCGCCGCCGGCTCGAAACTGTCGGCTCCATCCACCAGCGC
>DATLZF010000545.1:0-11631 GCA_035574135.1 Candidatus Methylomirabilota bacterium | reverse complement strand
AGCCCTCCAGACGCCGCTTGCTCAGCTTCACCCGCGTCATGTCGAACACCTCGCCCGGCGAGACCGCCAGTTCACGCCGGATCACCCGGTCCTTGGTGCGGACGTTGCCGCGGATCTCGATCTTCTCGATGTAGGACTTGTTCCCCTCGTCGAGCTCGAGGCCGATGTCCATCGTGCCCGTTTGGACGTTCGGGCTTTTGCGGGCGATGACGCGCGTGTCGATGTAGCCCTTGGCGCCGTAGAGATCCTGCACGGCCTCGACGTTTTGCTGCAGGCCCTGGGGAGTAAAGGTGTCACCCACCTTCATCTTCAGCGCCTGCTCGATCTCCTCCTCGGTGAAGAGGCCATTGCCCTTGACCGTGACATTGCCCAACTGATACCGGCGCCCCTCGCTGACGAGGAAGTGGATTTCGACGCGTCCGTCCTTGGTCGGGACGGTTTTGACCTCCTTGAGTTCGAAGTCGATGAAGCCCTGGCCGCGGTAAAACTCGGCCAGCTTTTCCCGATCGTCCTCGAGCACGTCGTCCTTGATCACGCCCGACCCGGTGAGCCAGGAAAACATCCAGTGCCGCCGGGTCTTGATCACCTTGCGCAGCTTGCGCTGAGTGAACTCGCTGGCGCCCTCGAAGACCACGTCATCGATGCGCACCTTGGGGCTTTCCTTGATCTCGAAGGTCACGGCCGCCCGGCCCGCCACCAGATCGGGGCTGACCGTGTAGGTCACCTCGGTCCGTGGGTAACCGGCCTTCTGGTACATCTTCTTGATCTCCTGCGCGTCGGCGAAGAGCTTTCGCTCCTCGAGGGAGTCGCCGATCTTGACCGTGAGCTTCTTGCTCAGGCGCTTGCGACTGTATTTCTGGTTCCCGACGAAGACGATGTCGGTGATCTTCGGGCGGCTTTGCAGAACGTAGAGGAGATTGATGCCATCGACGGTCCGCTCCTCGTGCACGCGGATGTTGTGGAAGAAGCCGGTGGCGTAGAGGCTCCGCACGTCGTCATCGACGCTGGAGCGGGTGTAGGTGTCACCCTCCTTGACGCGCACATTGGCCCGGATCAACGACTCGCTGATGACGGTGGGCCCGACGTTGGTGATGGTGATCTTGTTGACGCGGACGGGCGACTGGGCGAGCAACTCCGGGGCTGCGGCCAGAACCACCAGCGCCAGCAACGCGCCCCGACAGAGCCGAAGCTCCCGCCTAAACATCCGTCGGAAAATCGTCGTCGCTGATTTTGGCCGCGCTCTCAAAACGGGTAATGGATTTCAAAAACGTAAGGTTGATGTCGCCGGTGGGCCCGTTGCGCTGCTTGGCAATCACCAGCGTCACCGGCACGCCATCCTGCTCCTGCGGGGCGCCGTCGTCCTCGTCGGCGTTGGGCTTGTAGAGCATCATCACCAGATCCGCGTCCTGCTCGATGGCACCGGATTCCCGCAAATCCGACATGCGCGGCTTGCGGTTTTTCTCTTTCTCCAGTTCGCGGTTCAACTGGCTGAGAACGATCACGGGAACTTTGAGTTCTTTCGCCAAAGCCTTGACCCCGTTGGAAATGTCCGCGATTTCCTGCTGGCGGTTTTCGGCTCGGCGCGCAGTAGAATGGAGCAACTGGAGGTAGTCAATGACGAAAAGCTTGATGCCGAATTGCTGGTGCATCCGGCGCGCCTTGGCCCGCAATTGGAGGATGGACAGGCCCGGCGTATCATCGATGAACAGCGGCGCCCCCGCCAGTTTGCCCGCCGCGCCCGTCAGCTTCGGGAAGTCCCGGTCGGCCAGGAAGCCATCCCGGATGTTGCGCAAGTTCACCCGCGAGCGGGAACACAACATGCGCAGCACCAGCGACTCGGCCGTCATCTCCAGACTGAACACCCCCACCGGCAACCTCAAATCCACCGCCACGTGCTCGGCAATGTTCATCGCCAGTGAGGTCTTTCCCATCGACGGTCGCGCCGCAATCACCACCATTTCCCCCTCGTGCAGGCCACTCGTCATCTTGTCCAGGTCCACAAAGCCGGTCCCCACCCCGGTCAACATCCCCTGGCGCTGATGGAACTGCTCGATGGTATTGATGGCGCTGTGAACGAGGTCCTTGATGTTGATCGAGCGTTGCTCGACGCGTTCCTCGCTGATCTTCAGGATGTCCCGTTCGATTTCGTCCAGCAGTTGGTCCACCTCGCCCTCGTGCTCATAGACCCGGGCCACCACCTCCGTGCACGAGCTGATCACTCGCCGCAGGATGTGCTTCTGCCGCACGATGTCCACGTAGTAGCCGAGGTTCGCCGCCGACGGAACCGCGTCGGGAAGGGACGACAAATACGCCAGCCCGCCCACGGCTTCGAGTTGCTGCTTGTCCTTGAGGGCCTGCTGGACGGTGATGAGGTCGATCGCCGCCTTGCGGTCGTACATTTCGACCAGCGTCTCGTAGATCGTGCGGTGACGCAGATCGTAAAACATCTCGCCGCCCGCCTTGAGCCGCTCGATGCACTCGCCCAGGCATTCCTGCGGCGCCAGCAAGGCACAGCCCAGCACTCCCTGCTCCGCCTCAATGGAGTGCGGCGGCAGCCGGTCCACTTTCGTCGGATCCGCCAGCGTCTGGCGGCGGCGGCGGGATCGCTTCAAATCCGCGGGAGTCCCGCCGGCTTCGAGTGAATGCATGGAATCGATCACGCCGGCGAGTGTGAGGCAAGCCGCGGCCAAGGCAAACTCTCAGTTGCTGGCAAAGTATTCGCCGGCGGCTGTGAATAAATGCGGGAGGGCGCCCGCGGGCGGAGGAGCACTCCTGCGGACGCTCCGGGGAACTCGAGGGCTTCCGCCCTCACCCCAGCTTCCAGGGCTTGCGATACTCGCGGCTGAGCAGGCGGCTGGCTTCCTTGTCGCCGACGATCCGCTCCTTTTTTGGATCCCAGGTGATCTTGCGCCCGACCATCATGGCGATGAGACCGAGGTGGCCTGGGATCGCGGAGCGATGCGCCGTCTCCACCGGCGTCACGGTCGGCTTCCGCGAGCGGACGCAGTCGAGGAAGTTGCGCCAGTGGTGGCGCGACTCGTAAAGTTTGACCTTCCGCAGGTCATCCGGCACCGCCGTCCATTGCTTCCATTCGGGATTGGACGCCTCGAAGGAATTGCCGCGATCGACCCATACCCAGCCGTTTTCGCCGATCCATTTCGTGCCCATCTTGATGGCGGGATCACCGCCCGCGATGGTCATGGTGGTGCCGTCGGCGTATTTCAACTCGCAGCGATACTTCGTGGCCGTGTTCCACACGGCGTCCCTGGGCGGGAACTCGCCGGTGCCGGCAACCTCGACCGGTCCGCCGGCGTCATCGAAACCCAGGCCCCAATGGGCGATGTCCACGTGGTGCCCGACCCAGTCGAGCAACTGGCCGCCGCCGAAGTTGTAGTTCCACCGCCAGTTCATGTGCACGCGCCCCTCGATGTAGGGCATCCACTGCGAAGGCCCGACCCACATGTCGTACTTCAGTTCCGGTGGCGGCTCGCTGACGACCAGCTTGTCCTTGGTCTTCTTGAAATCGACGTGGCCGGAGGGCAGGCCCACTTCGACGTGCTTGACCCGGCCGATCAACCCGTTGCGGACGATCTCCGCCGCCTTGTGAAAGTGCGCCTGCGACCGCTGCCAGGAGCCGGTCTGCCAGATGCGTTGGTGCTTCTGCACGGCCTTCACGATGGCCTGTTGTTCGGCAATCGTGCGCGCCAGCGGTTTTTCGCCGAAGATGTCCTTCTTCTGCCGGCACGCCTCGATCGAGGTGATGGCGTGCCAATGATCCGGAACGGAGAGCACCATGGCGTCGATGTCCGTCCGGGCGAACAGTTCTCGGAAGTCGGAGTAGGCCTTGCAGTCGGTGTTGCCGTAATGCTTGTTGATCGCGTCCACGGCCTGCTTGAGCGGGCGAGAATCGAGATCGCACGCGGCCACCATCTGGCAGTCCTTCTCCGCCATCAACATTTTCGTGTTGTGCGGCCCCTGCATGCCCCAGCCCACGGTGCCGACGACGATGCGCTCCGAGGGCGGCGTGGCGCCGTCCTTGCCCAGGGCGCGGGCGGGAATGAAGGTGGGCACCGCGACGGCGGCGGCCGTGGCAGCCATGAACTGGCGGCGGGAAAGGCCGCCCGAGGAAGGAGTGGGTTTCATAGTAGCAACGAGGATGCGATTGCCGCCACGTCACGGCCAGCAGAATTTGCGAGGCCAGGGCGCGTCGCTTTCAGGCGCGGCATGATGGAAAGCGGCGCTCACCGGGGTGCCACGGGTGAGACCGCTCCTTGGGCTCAGCTCCTTGCTCCGCCGGCGCCATTGACTCCGGCCTTGATCTCGGGAACTTCGACCACGCGGATTCCAGTGGGCGGATGTTCGACCGCTTCCACCAGCGCCGCCGTCATCTGCCGCAACGTGACCAACCCCTGGCGACGCGCCCCCTCCCGCGTCCACGGCGTCAGTTCCGCCGCCCAATAGAGCGGCAGCATTCCATACGGCCACCAGTGACCGGGGCCCAGCACGTACCAGGGGCGCAGGAAGGTGGCGGGCAAACCACTGGCGCGAATGATCTCTTCACCCTCGGCCCGCACAGCCTGGTAGGCTTTCATCACAGGAGCCGGCCGCGCCACGCTCACATAGACGAAGTGACGGATGCCCGCCCGCTGCGCCGCCTTGACGCTTTCGCGCACGGAGACCAGGTCGATTTCGAGGAACTGCCGCGCCTTGCCGGGCCCGGGATGCGAGACACCGACGAGTTGGACGAAGGTATCCGCCGGCGCCACGGCCTCCACGAAAGAGGCGTGGTCCAGCGCGTTGCCCGGCACCATCTCGACCCCCGGGGTCAGTCTGCCCTTCGACTCGGGCCGCACCAGGGCCCGCACCTCGTGACCGCGGTCCCGCAACGCCGGCAGCAGCGCGCGGCCCAAATACCCCGTGGCCCCGGTCACAAATGTTCGTCTGGCTGTCATGGTAGCGTCACATGCCTATACGGCTGCCGACGCCGTTTGGATTCGTGCCACGAGTCTTCCCTGGTCCCGACCCGATGCGCAGTTGAAAGGGGGCCGAACCCGGCCGGAGGCGGTCGTTCGCGTCCTGGTCGAGAAACGGGAGGCCTCGAAGGACCCGCGCAACAGTGCCGCCCGCCGCGCAGAGCGTGGAGGCCGTCAAGCGGGCCAGGTGGATCGGCTGTTGCCCTACCGCGTGGCGGCGGACAGGCCGGCAACCGCCTTGGGCTGCGCCTTCTCCCATTCCTCCTTGCTCACCGACTTCCGCTCGTTGAGGAAGACGAAGGTCCCCTTCTTGTTCCCAACCACCACATCGGGCCGTTGATCGCCGTTCACATCGCGCGCCACCACCTGTGTGCCAATGCCCGAGTCGTGGTCGATGCGGAACGGCAGCCAGTCCACCGCCTTGTCCCCGGCCCGGACGAGCTTGAACCAGTAGAGCACCGCATCGGCTCCCGGCTCCTCGTCCCCCTTGGGACCGTGCGCCCAGAAGCGTTTGCCCGTGACGATGTCCTTCAAGCCGTCGCCATCCATGTCCACCAGATCGACGGCGTGGAGCTGCGAGAAACGCACGCCATACTTGTTGGGCGGCGGCGGGGCCTGGGGGCTGCGGCGGGGCTCCATGATGTTGTGCTGGGTGAACCGGATCTCGCCGTCGGCCTCGCGCTCGCGCAACTGCTCATACCAAGCCAGCCCGTAACCGTGGGCCGCCAGGCTCGTGATTACGTCATTCAGGCCGTCGCCGTTCACGTCGTAAGTGAACATCTGCGCCGAACCCTGACCGGCCGCGAATGGGAATTTGTGCTGCCGCCAGAGCGGATCGCCGGCCAGAGACGCCGGCTGCTCCCACCAGCCGTCCTTCTCCAGCAAGTCCAGCTTGCCATCGCCGTTCACGTCGCCAACGCCCAGCCCGTGCGTGAAGCGGTGATATTTGTTGTTCGGCGAGATGGCGTGGAACTTCCACGGCTTGGTGGCATCGCTCCAGTCCGGCTCGGCGTAACCGTAGGCGCCCTTCGAGCTGCACACGATCTCGGGCTTCCCGTCTCCGGTGATGTCGGTGAAGGTGGGCGATTCATTGTCGGTCACATCGAGAATCACATGTTCCTTCCAATGACCGCCCCGGCCTTGCGGATTCTCGAACCACGAGGACTTCTCGCCGGGGAAACCGAGGATCAGAATATCCTGCCAGCCGTCGGCGTTGAAGTCATGGGCGTAGGCGAAGAAGTTGTCCGAGTAAGCGTTGTCCTTGCCGAGCGCTCCGTGGAAACCCGGCACCTTCACCTTGGTCATCGGCCCGAGCTGCAACTCGAACGGAGCCTGGCCACCCGGCGACTTGCGCGTGTCGGCCCGGTCGTACTCGTGCCGCTTCTTGAAGTCCGGCCCTTCCCACCAAAACGGGCCCGATACGATGTCGGCAACCCCGTCCTTGTTGAAGTCGCCGGCATTGGCACCCTCGCTCCAGAACTGATCGCTCAACTGAATCTTGCGGAAGACATGCACCGCATGGTCCTCCGCGAGGACGACGGAACAGAACGCACACGCGCCGACCACGGTCAGGAAGGATTTGGTCATGGGAAACGTCTCTCAATTCCACCGCCGCCGGTCAAGCGGCGATCCGCCCGGGTGACCTTCCCCACGGCCGCAGCATGCTCGACGTGCCGCCGGGAGGCTCTCCAGCAGGTCTCCTCAACCCGAGGAACGTCCGGCGATCCGTCACCGCTCCAAAATGGCTGGACTTGGACCGGCCCTGAGGCCAAACACACGGCGACGCGCGACCCGCAATTGATGAAGAGCACGTTCAAAACCATCGAAGGTTCCATTACCGCTCCGACCGGATTCCTCGCCGCCGGAGTCTTCTGCGACATCAAACGACTGGGCACCGGCAAGGGCTCGAACAAGGGCCGCAAGCGTGATCTGGCCCTGATCGTCTCCGAGGTACCGGCCGCGGTGGCCGGCATGTTCACCACCAACCAGGTCTGCGCCGCCCCCGTGAAGGTCTGCGCCGAGCGGGTCAAATCCGGCGCCGCCCAGGCCATCGTAGTCAACTCGGGCAACGCCAACGCCTGCACCGGCCGGAAGGGATACAAAGATGCGCTGGCAATGACCGATCTGGTCGCCCGTCAATTCCACATGCCCGCCGCGCACGTCCTGGTCGCCAGCACCGGCCGCATTGGCGTGCCCATGCCCATGTCCAACGTGCGCGCCGGCATCCTCGCCGCCGCACAACGGCTCGGCTCGGGAGCCGATCACGCTGCCGAGGCCGCCGAGGCCATCATGACGAGCGACACCCGGCCCAAGGAGGTCGCCATCGAATTCACGCTCGGCGGCCGCAGGGTCCGCCTCGGCGGCATCTGCAAGGGCGCCGGCATGATCCAGCCCGGCATGTCCGCCACGGGCTCCCGGCCGCCCGCCGTGCCCGGCGGACTGCACGCCACCATGCTCTGCTTCCTCACCACCGACGCTGCCGTCGAACCCCGGGCGCTTCAGGCCGCCCTGCAGGAAGCCGTCGCGTGGAGCTTCAATCGCATCACCGTCGATGGCGACATGAGCACCAATGACACGGTGCTCGTGCTCGCCAACGGCCTGGCCGGCAACCGGGAAATCACCCGCCGCCACCCGGACTTTGCACGCTTCCAATCCGGCCTCACTCACGTCTGCCTCACCCTGGCGAAAATGATCGTGCGCGACGGCGAGGGAGTGCATCGGGTGGTCACCGTGCGGGTGGAGGGCGCACGCAACTTCGCCGAGGCCGATGCCGCCGCGCGGGCCGTGGCCAACAGCGCGCTGGTCAAGACAAGCTGGCACGGCGGCGACCCGAACTGGGGCCGCATCATCGATGCCCTGGGCTACAGCCCGGCCACCGTGGTCGAGGAGAAGGTGGACATCGGCTACAGCGCCCCCGGCGGGCGGAAAATTGTCTGGAGCCTGCGCCGCGGCCAGCCGACCAAAGTGCCCTTTGTCGAGCTCTGCCGGGCGGTGGCGCCGGATGAATTCGACCTGCACATCCGCCTGAACCTCGGCCGCGCCGGCGCCGTGATGTATGCCGCCGACCTGACCGAGGAATACGTGGACTTCAACAAAGGCGACGTGAGCGATCCCAAATCGCTCGGGGGTTGAGCCACTGTTCCCAAACGCCTGACCATCATGAATGACCTGCTCAGATGCTTGGAATGGACCGCGGCGTCCGGTGCTTTGCTGCTACTGGCCGGCTGCGTCACCGCGGGGGGGCGGTTCCCCGAGGCCGCCTTGTTACCTTCCCAACCGGAGTTGCCCGACCCGTTGGTATCGCTCGACGGCACGCGAGTGACCACCCCGCAACAGTGGGAACGCCGGCGGCGGCCCGAGCTGCAGGCGCTCTTCCAGCACTACATGTATGGTGCCATTCCCAAAGCGGTGCCCATGCAGTCGAAGATCCACGGGGTGCATCCGGATTTCCTCGGGGGCAAGGCGACCTTGAAGCTGGTCCAGCTCGAAGCCCCGCGTCAGGGACCGAAGATTGATCTCCTGCTGGTCGTGCCCAACCAGCGGCCCGGCCCGGCGCCCGTGTTCCTGGCCATGAACTTCTGCGGCAACCATGCGCTGACGGACGATCCCCGGGTGCCCCTGGCGCGCGGCTGGCTCTACAACACTTGCAAGGGTTGCACCAACAACCTCGCCACCGAGGCCGCCCGCGGCGGCCAGGCCGCCGACTGGCCGCTCGCCCGGATCATCGAGCGCGGCTACGCCCTGGCCAGCTTTTGCACCTCGGACATCGATTCCGATCGCAGGGAGGTGAGTGACGGCATTTACGCCTGGCTGGCGGGCGGCGATCCGGCGCGGAACAACCCCACCAACCGGGGCAGCCTCGCAGCCTGGGCCTGGGGTTTCCACCGCTGCGTGGATTACCTCGCCACCGACCGCGACGTGGACGCCCGGCGCATTGCCGCCGTGGGGCATTCGCGCAACGGCAAGGCGGCACTCCTGGCGACGGCGTATGATGAACGAATCGCACTGGCCATCCCCCACCAGGCTGGATGCGGCGGCACTGCCCCCAGCCGCGTCGCGCCCGCGCTGGCGGCGCCGCAGGCCAACGGCCGCCCGATCGCCGAAACCATCGCCGTGATCAACCGGAATTTCCCGCACTGGTTCAATGGCGAGTTCAAGAAGTTCAACGACGCCCCGGACCGGCTGCCGTTCGATCAGCACTGTCTCGTGGCACTTTGCGCACCACGACCCGTGCTGTTCTCCAACGCGCAGGAGGATCAGTGGGCCAATCCGAGCCAGCAGTTCGAGGTGCTGCAAGCCGCCGATCCGGTTTACCGGCTGCTCGGCGTGGAAGGGCTGACCGCCAAAGAGATGCCAGCCCGGCGCAAACTGGTGGACAGCCGGTTGGGCTACTACATCCGCGACGGACGGCACTCGATGACCGCCGACGATTGGGAGGTGTTCATGAACTTCGCCGATCGCCACTTCCGCTGAACCACGGGGGCTCAGGGCGGGGTGACCCCGCGACGCCATTCATCCGTGGCACCCCAGAGGTTGAGCGGGGACAAGGCGCCCCAGAAACGCAGATAACGAACGCTGCCGTCGGCGAAGGCATGGTTGGAGCCGCCGCTGGTCCCGAACGCGGCGGCGCGGTTGTGGCGGCCGTGCTCGATCTCGGTGAAATCATTGCCCTCGACCTCCTCGGCCGAGACCTCCAGGAAGTCCATGTAGTAGTGGTTCGAGGTCGTGACCTTTTCGCCGAACATGATCGTTTCGCTGGGATGACGGATGCCGCCCTCCGGCATCTGCACGCCTTGAAGGCTGCCGACGTTCCAGTTGGAGCCCCCGGTCGTCCACAACACGTAAAAGTAGTCGTTCCAACCGTTCATGATGTAGCTGCGCGGCAAGGAGTCGTGGGGCCAGGCCGGGTTGATGAGGCGCGCCGGGTCCGGCCCGTCGCTCGGGCACACGAGCACCCGGTCGTCACGGTAATACTCGTGGAGCGTCGTCGGCCACGCCCCCGGCGCCTGGCCCACGTCGCGGACGGGAAAGCGCGCCTCGTGGTCATCCGCGAACAGCGTGGCGCTCAGACCCAGTTGCCGCTGATTGTTGACACACGCGATCCGGCGGCCCGCTTCCTTGGCGCGACCGAGCGCCGGCAGGAGCATGCCGGCGAGAATGCCAATGATGGCGATGACCACGAGGAGCTCGATGAGGGTGAAGGCTTGATTCGCCCTTGCCCCGGTTTGGCCGCCTTGCGCCCGCGCGGCGCTTCCGGACACCACCCGGCGGAGGGGGTCGATTTGCCAGTCACTCTGCGGAATGGTTTTCATGGTGCCTTCGGGCCTGGGGGCAACGACAGCGGACGGCACCGGGGTGGGCCCGGCCAGCCCGGCCCGCCGGTCGAGCGTTAAACAGCGGACTGAATTTTTCCTGAAGGTGGCCGTCCACTCCCTCGGGCTTATGACGAAGAGCACCGTGTTTCTGCTGAGTGTCGCGATGGTGCTGGGGGCTTTGTACATCTTCTTTTTCACCGACTGGTTCGCCTCCAGGAGTATTCAGATCATCCCGTCAGTGCGCCCGGGCCGGGCGTCCGGCATTCCCCGCGCCCCGGGGTCTCCGCCTGTCTGCCCGGTGTCCTTCGGCTTCGACGCCAAATATCGCTTCACTTCGATCAAGGTCATCAACCCGCAGGAAGTGGCGACCAACAAATTCGCCCAGCCGCTCTGGCACATCACCTCCGACTCCAACTCGGTTCCGACCAAAGCCATCATGTACGGCGCCCGCGTGCCAGGCATGAAACCGGCCGTGGCCAATGCCCGCCCGCGTCCCCTCGAACCGGATGTCGTGTACACGCTCCTGGTCGAGGCGGGGAAGCTGAAGGCGCAAACCAACTTTGTCACCCGCCAGATGGTGCTGCCCGGGCAGAACTGAAACGGGCCGTTGCCACGCAGTGAACCCGGGCTATGCCAGCCCCCTCCCATGCCGCGGCCGCAGGCGCTCCCGCGGGGCGGCAAACGCCGTAGTGCGTGCCGGCAGGACGGTGCAAGCCACCGCGGAACCCGCCCTCTGCGACAAACCACCTCACCTGCCGGAGCCTGCCCTCGACGCCGACGCGGCTTTGCACCAACGTCGAACTGACCACAATGCGCTCCCGCATGGGCCGGCGGAATAAACCGGCGGGCATGGCTATTCCGTTTTCCCCGCCGCTTCGGTCAAACGCGCCACTTCCACAAGCAACGCTTCGAGTTGCTCATAATACTTCGCCTCATCGAGCTCCGGCTTCCGGGCCCGCAAGGACAGGATCTGCAACTCCAACTCGTCCCGACGCGCGCGAACGGCTGCCGGGAGCTTCGATTCGGCCTCGCTGCGGATCAGATGAAACTGATGCGCCCGGACGCCATCCAGACTGGCCCCGTCGCGCGCCTTCTTCACCGCCCGAATGCCGCGAAACCAGTCCGGCGGCGTCCCCAGGCCATCGCCGTTGTCATCGAGCAATGAATGCTCCGTGGCCAGCCTGCCTTCGGACTCGTAAAAATCAGCCGTCCGCCGGGCCGCCAGCAGGTAGGCTTCCAGCAAGGACACCTGGCCGTCCTTGTCCAGATCGGCCTCCAAAGCGCCGATGGTGCCCGCAAGGTAGCCGCCGAAACGAGCGAAGTTGACCTCGGCCCCGCTCCGG
>DATLZF010000544.1:0-6027 GCA_035574135.1 Candidatus Methylomirabilota bacterium | reverse complement strand
CCGCCACTTCCTCCGGGCTCACGGACCGGTTGACGTCTTCCACCGTGGTGTCGGCGCCCTCATGATGCCCGGCCACCTTCACGCCCGCGCCCAGGTCCGGAAAACCGTAGAAAAACCGGTTGGGCGCGTGTTCCCACAGGTGAACCGGACACACTTCCGGCGCGAAGCTCGGGGTTCCGTTCGGTTCGAACCAGAACTGCACCTGTCGCTCGACGCGGAATTCCGCCGCCAGGTCGCGCGCCAGCGTGACGATCCACGGCCCGGCGCTGAGGATCAATCGACCCGCTTCGTATTCGCCCTGGTTCGTCACCACCCGCACATCATTCTCCGACGTGTTCCAGGACAGCACCGTCTCCTCCCATTGTAGCGCCGCACCGAACTGCCGGGCCAAATCCAGATGCGCCCAGATGCCGAGCTCCGGCGCCAGCACCCCGGCCCGTGGTTCCCACACCGCCGTCATTTCGTCCGGCACCCGCAAAGCCGGGAAGCGGCGCCGCACCTCCGCCGCGGCCATCACCTCGTGGGCCAGACCGTGCGTCTCCGCGCTGCGTCGCGCCCCGGCCACCAGCACGCCGTCCGCCGGACCGATCATCAATCCGCCCGTCTGCCGCAGCAGCCGGCGACCGGTGCCGCCCTCCAACTCCCGCCACAGCTCGTAGGCCCGCCGCACCAGCGGCACATAGACGGGATCCTCGAAATACGCCTCACGAATGATCCGGCTCTGACCGTGCGACGAACCCAGGGCGTGGGGCGGACAAAACCGATCCAGCCCCAATACCCGGTACTTGCGCCGCGCCAGGTGATACGCCACCGCGCTGCCCATGGCCCCGAGGCCGACCACGATGACATCGAAAATCTTCCCCACGGGCCACGGGTCTAATGCAAAACCCGGCCTCGTGTCCAGCGATGGCCAAGGAACGGACGTCCGGAGGCGGTGGACGCGCGCGGGCCACAATGGGAGCACCCCGCCGGACCTCGGCGACGGCCGTTCAGGACCGAAGCGGGGGCTGCCATGGGACCGCCTTGTTGGGTCTCCGCTGCCCGAGAAGATCGGACCGCCAACCCGGCGTTCCCTTCGCCCCCGGCGACCAACCACTTCCCCTCGCAGCCGTTTCGACCCACAAGGTTGACCCTCCCCGCGCCCTTCTCTAGCATCCGCGCGATCACTTATGGACAACACGCGTAAGATTCGGCTGGCGGAACGGCTGGTGCTCGGAATGCTGGTGCTCGGCGGCTTTCTCCCGCCCGCCGGCGCGGCGACGGGCGTCGAGCAACTCAAAGTGGCGAAGGACTTCAAAGTCGAGCTGCTCTACACGGTGCCCAAGGACAAGGAAGGCTCCTGGGTCGCCATGTGCACCGATCCGAAGGGACGCCTGCTGGTCTCCGACCAGTATGGCAAGCTTTACCGCATCACGCCGCCACCGCCGCCCGCCACGACACCGGTTGCGGTGCAACCGGTGCCCCTTGAGATCGGGCACGCTCAGGGGTTGCTCTACGCCTTCGACAGCCTCTACGTGATGGTCAACGACGAGAAGTATCAGGGGCGCGGGCTCTACCGCGTGCGCGACACCAATGGCGATGACCAATTCGACGAAGTGAAGCTCCTGCGCAAACTCGAGGGCGGTGGCGAGCACGGCCCCCACGCCATCGTGCTCTCGCCCGACGGGCAGTCGCTCTACGTCGTCATCGGCAACCAGACCAAGCTGACTCGAATCGACTCGTCGCGCGTGCCGCTGCACTGGAGCGAGGATCACCTGATCTCGCGCATGTGGGACGGCAACGGCTTCATGAAAGGCGTGCTCGCCCCGGGCGGGTGGATCGCCAGGACCGATCCCAACGGCGAAAAGTGGGAGTTGATTGCGACCGGCTTTCGCAACGAGTACGACGCCGCCTTCAACCGGCACGGCGACCTCTTCACCTACGATGCCGACATGGAGTGGGACCTGAACACGCCGTGGTACCGGCCCACGCGGATCAATCACGTAATCAGCGGCGCCGAGTTCGGCTGGCGCAGCGGCGCGGGCAAGTTCCCGGCCCATTATGTGGACAGCTTCGGCGCCGTGGTGGACATCGGCCCGGGTTCGCCCACCGGGGTCACCTTCGGCTACGGGGCGAAGTTCCCGGCCAAGTACCAGGAGGCCCTTTTCATCTGCGACTGGAGCTTCGGCAAGCTTTACGCCGTCCACCTGGTCCCCAGCGGTTCGACTTACACGGCCACGACGGAGGAATTTGTCACCGGCCAGCCGCTGGCCCTGACCGACCTCGTCATCAACCCGCAGGACGGGGCGATGTATTTCGCCGTGGGCGGGCGGCGCACGCAGTCGGCCCTTTACCGGGTGACCTACGCCGGCAACGAGTCCACTGCGCCCGCCCGGGGCAACGCGCGGTTCGCCCGAGAGCGCGAACAGCGCCGCCGGCTCGAAAGCTTCCACGGGCGGCAGGACCCCGCCGCGATCAAGGAGGCCTGGAAGTTTCTCGACTCGGAGGATCGCGCCCTGCGCTTTGCCGCCCGTGTGGCACTCGAATGGCAGGATCCCGCCGCCTGGCGCGACAAGGCGCTGACCGAGAAAAACCCGCGCGCCGCCATCGCCGCGCTCGTCGCCCTGGCCCGGGTGAGCAGCAAGGACCAGTTCCATCGCAAAGAGGGCGATCCCAAGCCCGATCCCGCCCTGCAGGGCCGGATGCTGGCGGCCCTGGATCGGATCGCCTGGAAAAAGCTCAGCGAGGCCGAGCGGCTGGACTTGATGCGCGCCTATGCGCTCACCTTCACACGGCTCGGGCCGCCGGATGAAACCACGCGCCAGGCGCTGATCGCCAAGTTCGAGCCCCTGTTCCCCTCATCCTCGCGCGCGTTGAACTCCGAGCTGGGCCAAATGCTCGTCTTCCTCGAAGCGCCCACCGCGGCAACCCGCCTGGTGGCGGCGTTGCGCAGCGCCCCCACGCAGGAGGAGCAAATGGATTACGCCCGCATGTTGCGCGTGCTCAAGACAGGTTGGACCCAGCCCCTGCGCGAGGAGTACTTCCGGTGGTTCCTTCGCGCAGCCAACTTCAAGGGCGGGGCCAGCCTGGCCGGCTTCCTGCGTAACATGAAGGCCGATGCCATCGCCACGCTCTCCGACGCCGAAAAGACCGCGCTCAAGGACATCCTCGAGGCCAAGCCGGAGAAAATGACCCCGCTGCAGGCCCTTTCCGGCCGCAAGGTCGTCAAGGAGTGGTCCGTGGCCGAACTGGCGCCCCTTGTCGAGCGCGGGCTGACGACGCGGCGCAACTTCGAACGCGGTCGCAAGCTCTTCGGCGAGGCCGGCTGCGCCTCCTGCCACCGATTCGACAGCGAAGGCGCGTCGGTGGGCCCCGACCTCACGAACGTCGCCGGCCGTTTCAGCGCCCGCGACTTGCTCGAATCCATCGTCGAACCCAACAAGGAAATCAGCGATCAATACGGCGCCATCGTCATTACCAAGAAGAACGGCGACGTGGTCACCGGGCGGGTCGGCAATCTCAACGGCGACAACCTGATGGTGATCGAAAACATGTATGCGCCGAACGACTTCACCAACGTCAAGCGCCAGGACATCCAGTCCATCGAGCCGTCGAAGACGTCGATGATGCCATCCGGCCTGCTTGATCTGTTACACGAGGACGAGGTCCAGGATCTGATGGCCTTTCTGCTCTCGCGCGGGGACCGCCAGGCGCGGTGGTTTCGCTGAAGCCGGCATGAAGTCCGCGCCGCCTTCACCGCCCCGTGTGCCGCCGGATTCGGACACCGGACATCTCTGCCGGCGCCTGAAGCAACTCCGCACCCAGCGCGGCTGGTCGCTGGACGCACTGGCCCGGGCCTCGGGCGTGAGCCGATCCATGCTCAGCCAGATCGAGCGGGCCCGGGCCAACCCGACGCTGGCCGTGACCTTTCGCATCGCCCGCGCCTTCGGCATGTCCATCGGTGAACTGGTCGAGGCGCCGGGCGCCAGTTCCTCGGTCACCGTCATCCGGGCCGGCGACCGCGCCTACCACTACCGTTCGGACGCCGACTGCACCATTCGCACCCTCTCGCCCCTGAACCTGGAGAAGGACGTCGAGTTCTACGAAGTCCAGCTCAAGGCCGGCGGCGCCCTGCGCAGCGCGCCACACTTCGAGGGCACCCGGGAATTCCTCACCGTCCAGAAAGGCCGCGTCCGGGTCGAGTCCGGCGGCGACAGCGACGAGTTGAACGCCGGCGATTCGGCCAGTTACCGGGCCGACGTGCCCCACGCCATCGTCAACACCGGCCGGGGCGATGCCGTGGTGTTCCTCGTGGACATCTATCAGTGATGATCAAGGGCGCCGCCGGGTGTATCGGCCCACGGCGCAGCCTTGAGACTGCGGGCGTTTCTTGCCTCATCGCGCCCCTTCCGGCAAAGCGGGTTGAGCCAGCGGCCGGATATGGCGCACACTCGCGCCCCGCACGGCCAAACGCCCATGCTCCGCCGTCCCGGAACGACGTCGCGGCTCGGCGAGCAACGGCCCGCCTGGCCGTGCTCGCCACAACCTGCCGCCCCGTCGGGCACCGGACAATCACCACCCCTGCGCCCGCGTGATGCGCACGGCCGTGCGGGGGATCGCCCGGCACAACCGGCTCGGCGGCCCGTTCCCACAGCCTGCCCACCTCCGGCGTCGGTGCGACCCGGGTTCAAACGCGAAACCGTACACAAAACTCGGCGCCGGCGGTGTTCATTGTGCGAAACAAACGTGCCGCCATGCCATGAATGCGCCCCAGGTTCCGAAGACCAATCCCACCCCGCAGCCCCGTTGCCTCCGCCTGCTCAAGGTGGCCGGGCCGGCGCTGTTGCCGCTGCTGGGCCTCGTGATCTGGCTGCACCCGCACCCGCAGAATATCTCCCCGCCATGGCTGCCGGAAGAGGCCGGCCCAGCCCCAGTGCCCGCGATGAACGCGCCATTGGCGGCGCCCCAGGCTGTGGCGACGTCCACGGCGTCGGAGGCTGGGCCGCCCGTGCTCACCGCCGCGCAGTTGGTGGCCGGAAAGGTCAGCCAGTTCGCCCGCAGCCGGCATGAGATGGTCCACGCGATGGCTCGGCGGTTCAACGTGGCGGTGCCCGCCGAGGTGGACCTCTTCTTTGGCGACGCACAGGCCGGGCGCTGGGACGACTTGAAAGCGCGGTTTCAAGCGATGCGCCAGCGCCTCGAGGAGGAGCCCGAGCCGCGTGAACTTCGTGTCTTGTGGCCCGCCATTCTGGAGACGTTCGGCGTGGCGGAGGCCGCGCACGACTGGCCAGCGCAGAAACTGCTCGACTACGGTGAGGCGATCCTCGGTTCGTTGCGGCCCGGCATGGTCTATGTCGGCGGCACGGACGCCGGCCGCTTCATCCCGACACTCCTCAACGAAACCGGTTCCGGCGAGCGCCACATCGTGCTGACACAAAGCGCCCTGGCCGCGCAGAACTACCTCGACTACCTGAGCTTCCTCTACGGCGATCGCATGGTTCCGCTCACCGCCGCCGACTCGCAGCGCGCTTTCCAGGAGTATTTGCACGACGCCCGACAACGCCTGGAACATGATCAGCAGTTCCCCGATCAGCAGCCCCGGCTTCGCCCGGGCGAGGACGTGCGCCTGGTCGGCAATTCCATTCAGGTGGCCGGTCAAGTGGCCGTCTCCGCCATCAACGAGGCGCTGCTGCGCGGATTGATGGACAAGAACCCCGGGCTCGCGTTCGCCTTCGAGGAATCGTTTCCGTTCGATTCGCTGCGAGCGGACGCCTCGACCCTCGGCCCCATCCTCGAACTTCGCGCCCAAGACAGTCTGAACCCGCTGACCGCGGAGCGCGCGAGCGAAACGGTGGCCTACTGGGAGGCGACGGCCCGGCGGCTACAGTCCCAATCGGCGAAGGATGAGGAAAACCTGATCGGCCCGGCCTACGCCCGCATGGCGGCGGCGCAGGCCGGTCTGCTGGAGCACCATGGCTACGCCGCCGAAGCGGAGAAGGCCCTGCGGCTGGCCACGGAGATCGGCCCGGCAAGCCCCGAAGCGGTGTT
>DATLZF010000543.1:0-8109 GCA_035574135.1 Candidatus Methylomirabilota bacterium | reverse complement strand
TCATCGTCTTGGTCACCACACGGCCGGCATTGCGCAGGAGATACTCGAGCAGGGCCAGCTCGCGGGCCTGCAATTCGATCACCTTCCCCCCGCGTTTCACCTCGCGCGTCAGGAGGTCCAGCGTCAGATCGCCCGCGCTCAAGCGGGTGGGCTCGGCGGCCTGGGTGGCGCGGCGGATCAACGCCTGAATGCGCGCCAGCAACTCGGAAAACGCGAACGGCTTGGTCACGTAATCGTCTCCGCCGGCCTGAAGCCCCCGGATGCGATCATCGACGGACGCCTTGGCGCTGAGAATGAGCACGGGCGTCTGGATGCCCTCCCGCCGGAGCATTTGCAACAGTGCCAAGCCATCCAGCTTCGGCAGCATCAGATCCAGCACTGCGGCGTCGTAGGGCACCGTGCGCGCCATCAACAACGCCTGCTCGCCATCCGGGCAGTGATCCACCGCAAACCCGCTTTGTTTGAGCCCCTTCACCACGAAGGAGGCGATCTTCTTGTCGTCTTCGACCACGAGAATGCGCATAAGCCGAATGTCGTGGGGATCATAGGCCACCCCCGTCGCACGGGAAAGGGCCGATTCCGGACAAACCAGCCCGGGCAGCGATCGCGCCACGCCGGCCGCGCGGTGCGGCCGGGCTCGGCCCCGGAAATGACAGCACCCCGCTCATTGGGTAAAACACAGACATGCGAACGCCGCCGCGAATCCAGTCTGAGCACCACGGGAAGAGAGCAGGCTCACGACCTGGTGCAACAAGATGGGCCGCCAACGTCGTGGCGATGGTTCTGCTCACTTCGACCGGCTGCGCCCCGGGGCACAAGCCGGTCGGGGGTGGGTCCGCACCCGGCCCGTTTGCTCCGGGCGATGTGGCCTCCCACCTCACGCCCTTGGCGGAGCAGCTTGAAGTTTTCCACCTCATGCCGCCCCCTGCATATCGCCAGTTGAGCTATGCGGTCACGGGCGAGGGCGATCGCACGCACACGGATCTCATGCTGGTGACAAATGTCGCCGCCTGCGCCCGTGTCGCATTTGTCAATTACCTGACCTATGGCATCAACCCGGGCTGGCAGGTGGGCTACGGGGATTTCCTCGCGCTGGCCACGGTCAGTTCCAATACGCTCCCGCTGATCCGGACGGTTCACCATTCGATCGTTGAGTCCGTGGAGGAAATTGAAGGCGGGCTCTTCCCGTTGCGGGTGGGGAACACGCTGCGATTTCGGGTGACGCGACGCATCGAATTGCGCGACGCCGCGGGGCGATCGCTGCAACGTTACGCCGAAAGCGCGACGTTCGAATATCAAGTGCAAGCCCGCCAGGAGGGTTACGCGGCGTCCCAACCGCCGGTCGCCGGTGACATCTTCGTCATCGCCCAAACCGTGCGCGGGCCAGCGGGAGAAGTGCAACGGAAGCTGTCGTTCTCACCGGAGCTCGGGGCGTGTGTGCGGCAGGTTACGCTGCGCGACCACCAGCCAGCCGCCGAAGCGCGTTTGACGCGCTGGTGGTAGTTGTGCTATACGCATTGCAGCATTCTGCCATCCCTTATGAAGGTCAGCACTTGCTTCCTGTCTCTTGTCCTGGCGGTGGTGCCGCTCGGTTGTTGGGCCGCCAGCGGCGATTCCCCCGGCTTTTATGTGGTGCATGTCAGCGCGCCGGGCGTGGTGGATACATTCGTGGGTGAAATCACCAACTTGGGGTCCGAGTCCGAGGTCATCGAGCAGCAGATCACCGATGAAAGCGGCCAGCGGATCACTCGAAAAATGCCCGGTCGTGTGAAATGGCTCGATATCACCCTCAAGCGCGGGCTGACGTCGTCCCTCGATCTTGCCAACTGGCGACGGCTGGTCACTGACGGCTACATGACGAGCGCGCGCAAGAACGTCACCATCATCCTCTACGATGCGGCTCAAACCAGGGTGGCCCAATGGCAACTGCAAAACGCTTGGCCGTCCATGATCACCTTGGAGCAGCGAGCCGATGGGACGTTCGTCGAGGTGCTGCGCCTGGTTCACGAAGGCCTGGTCCGCGAGAGGATCTGACCGGGTGAGAGGATGCACGCACCCTTGCCTTGTTTCGCCGCCGCGATGGCGAGGGTCCTCCCATTGATATGGGTTGTGATCTCGGCTGGCTACGCGATGGCCGCGGCCCCAACTGGGGCAGCTTCAGCTCTGCTTGAGCGTCCTCACCACCCACCCCTGCTTTTCCTGCGCGCCAGCGGGGGCGGCTCCCAAACCCAGGTCACGGAACATGAGGTGGTGGATGAGCAGGGCCAGCCCGTCGTCAAAAAGATTCCCGGCACGGTCTCGTGGAACGACTTAACACTCGAACGTCCGCTGGATGATCGGACCGATCTCTGGCAATGGCGGCAGCAGGTCGAATCCGCGGAGAGCCAGACCGCCCGTGAGGATGTGCTGCTGACGTTTTTGGACCTGCAAGGCCTCGAGATCGCCCGACGACGGTTCACCAACGCGTGGCCGCGATCCCTCCAGGCCGCAATCACCAGCGCGACGGGAGCGGCGCCAACGGAAATCCTCGTTCTCGCGCACGAAGGCGGGTCCCACTTCGGGCTCGATCCGCAAGTCAGCCTCCTGGCCCCCGCGGACGGCGCCGTCATCTGGAACGCCACCGCGTTGGTGGTGCGAGCGATGGCCCGCCTTCCGGACCGGGTGGCGCGGGTTGAAATCTTCGCCGGGGCGAGCCCGATTGGAGTGGCATCCCCCAGCGGAACGGAATTTCTCCTCACTTGGACGAACCCGCCGCCCGGTATTCACACCCTCTCTGCCATGACCACTGATCTGGACGGCGAAACCTTCGCCTCGGAGAACCGCGTCACCCTCACGCTGTTGGCGGGACTCACCTTCGAACAATGGCGCCGGACGAGTCGCCACTTCACACGGCTTGACCTCGAGCGTCCGGACATCAGTGGCCCTCTCGCCGACCCGGACCGGGATCGCGTGCCCAACCTGTTCGAATATGCGTGGAACACCAATCCCCGGCGGTCCGACGCCACGATGTTGCCCCGGTTGGAGCGGCGCGGCGATGAGTTCGTGTTCGTTTGTCGCCGCCGGGCTGGCGGTCTTGGACCGGCACTCGATCTCTATCGTTACGCGGATGTCCTTTACACCATCGAGTTTTCCCACGATCTCGTGACCTGGAGGCCGGCGAGGGACTGGTTGCGGTCGGCCGAGGTGCGGCAAAATGGCGATGGTGTGACGGAAACCGTCTCGTTCACCCTCCGAGGATCGGTCGAGGTGAGCGGCGCGTTCTTCCGGCTGCGCATCGAGCTTCTGACTGCCCTGTAAGGCCGCTCACCCATGCGTCCGGCGGCCAACCGCACAGCTTGCCTGGGCGTCGCATAAAAGGCCCGGAAGACGAGGAGTCGCGCGCCTCACATTTCTCTCGGCGTTCCCCGCCTGTGGGTATAGGTTCGCACCATGAAAACGCTGCGTTGGTCAATCGTGTTGATGTGGGTGCTGGCCGGATCAGAGTCCGCACGCCTGCCGGCTGCGGAGAAGCCGCCTTCCGCCGCGGTGGAGCTGGCGCGCCAGTTGAACCAGGCCTTCGTTGAAGTGGCCGATTCCGTTTCCCAGTCGGTGGTGGTGATCCGAGTGGCGCACAAACGAAGCCGGCTCGAAATGGAGGACGAGGAAAACCCGCTGTGGGACATGTTGCCGCGCGAGTTCCGCCGCCGCCTCGAAGAACAACGCGAGCGCGAGCGGCGCGAAAACGAGCCGGACCGCGACCGCGACCGCAGCGATGACGAGAATTCCTCCCCCCACCGTGAACCGGTCTTCGACGGCCAGGGCTCGGGTGTCGTCATTCGCGAAGAGGGCTACATCCTGACCAACCGCCACGTGGTGGATGGCGCGGACAAGATCAAGGTGCGCTTCGCCGACGGCGCCGAGTTCGACGCGGAGATTCGCGGCGTGGACGCCCAGTCCGATCTCGCCGTGCTTAAGATTGATCCCAAGGACCGCAAGCTGGCGGTGGCAAAACTGGGCGACTCGGACCGGACCCGCGTGGGCGAGTTCGCCATCGCCATCGGAGCGCCCTTCGAGCTGGATTATAGCGTGACCTTCGGCCACGTCAGCGCCAAGGGTCGTTCGCGCATCATTCCCGACCCGGCCATGGACCAGGACTTCATCCAGACCGACGCCAACATCAACCCCGGCAACTCCGGCGGCCCGCTCGTGAACATTTACGGCGAGGTCATCGGCATCAATACCCTCATCCGCGGCCTGCGCACGGGCATCGGCTTCGCCATCCCCGTCAACCTCGCCCGCGAAGTCTCGGAGAAGCTCATCACCGACGGCAAATACGTCCGCGCGTGGCTCGGGGTTGGCATCGGTGCGCTCAAGGACGAACCGGAGTATCGCGAGCGGCTGTCGGGCGTCACCGAGGGCGTCGTCGTCAAACAAATCCAGCCCGACGGGCCCGCCTCGAAGTCCGATCTCAAACCCAGCGACGTCATCACCGCCGTGGACGGCAAACCCGTGACCACCGCCCAACAGCTCAAAAACGAGATCCGCTCGAAGAGCATCGGCTCCACCGTGGTGCTCGACGTGCATCGCCACGGCAAGAACATCAAAGTCAAGGTCCGGCCCGAGGCCTGGCCTGAGGAGACCCCGACACTGACCTCCCGCCGCCCGGCCGACGCCGTGGACAGCGCCAGGCGCTTCGGTCTCACCGTGCAGGGGCTCACCAAGGACCTGGCCGAACAGTTCGGCATCGAGAAAGTGGAGGGCGTGGTCGTAACCGAAGTGGGGCGCAACAGCGTGGCCGAGCGCAAGGGATTGCGCCCCGGCGACGTCATCACCGAGGTGGACGGCACGCCGGTGACAACGCCGAAGGATTTTCTGGACGCAGTGAAGAAGGCGGACCCCAAAAAGGGCATCTTGATCATCTTCACGTCGCGCGGCACCAGTAAGACGGAGATTCTAAAAGACGGCGGCGAGTAGCTCCTCCCTCGCCGTGGTCCGCGGTGCGCCAGCCACAGTGGCTGGCGCACTTTGCTTTCGGCTCGCCTGTTCTCAGAGTCTGGAGAGCAACGTCGCCCCCATCGCTCAACGAGCTTGAGCACAGGCACAACTCGCGACCAACCGACACGGCTCTTCTCCCCGGCGCATCGTCACCCCGGTATCCCGGCAGCAAGCGAGAGATCCCGCCCCTCCCTCCGCTGCCGGAGGCTGCGGAAGAATTCGTAGCCCTCGCGGCAACGGCGGACGAAGACGTCCTTGTCCTCCAACATGGTCCCGAGGATGCGCAGGATCGGTTTCGGCCGGAGATAGTAGCGGCGGTAGAATCGCTCCACCGCTTCGAAGATTTCCTCGCGACTGGCCTCGGGATATTCGAGCGCACTTTGCTGGTAGCCCTCGGCCTCGACCAGCCCCGCGGGATCCGTCCGCGCAAACCAGCCATACGTGCGCGCCTGCTCGAAAAGTTCGGTGCCGGGATACGGCGCCGCCAGGCTCACCTGGATACTGAAGACGTCCAGTTCCTCGGCGAAACGAATCGTTTGCTCGATGGTTTCGCGCGTCTCGACGGGCAGCCCGAGGATGAAAGTGCCGTGGATGATGATGCCGGCCCGGTGGCAGTCCCGCGTGAAACGCCGCATCTGCGCGGTGGTCACGCCTTTCTTGATGCGCCTGAGGATGTCGTCGTTGCCGCTCTCGTAGCCGACCAGCAGCAGCCGCAGGCCATTGTCCTTGAAATGGCGGAGGGTGTCGTAGTCCAGGTTCGCCCGGCTGTTGCAGCTCCAGGTCAGGCCGAGCGGCCCAAGAGCGGCGGCGATTTCCCGCGCGCGGGGCAGATTGGCGGTAAAGGTGTCGTCGTCGAAGAAGAACTCCTTCACTTGCGGAAACATCTCCTTCATGCGGACCATCTCCGCGACGACGCTCCGCACGCTCCGGGTGCGGTAACGGTGACCACCAATGGTCTGGGGCCAGAGGCAGAACGTGCATCGCGCCGGGCAACCGCGTCCGGTGTAAAGGCTCAGATACGGGTGTAGCAGGTAACCGATGAAGTAGTTCTCAATGCGCAGGTCGCGCCGATACACATCGGCCACCGATGGCAGCACATCCAGATCCGGAATGACCTCGCGCTCGGGGTTGTGGACGATGCGGCCATCTCCATCGCGAAAGGACAGCCCGGCAATCGCGGCCAGCGGCCGACCCTCCGCCACCTCCTTGCAGGTGAAGTCGAACTCCTTGCGCCCCACCCAATCAATGGCCGGCGAGGCCGCCAGGGTTTCAGCCGGCAGCACGGCGGGGGGCGCCCCCACAAAGCCGATGCACGTGTCGGGTCGTTGTCGTTTGATGGCTTCAGCCACGCGGCAATCGTTGGCAAGTGAAGGCGTCGAGGTGTGAAGGATGACGTGATCGAAGTCCCTGGCCATGCGGAGGCAGGCGGCGAGATCGATCTGATGAGGCGGACAATCCAACAGACGCGAGCCGGGCACGAGGGCTGCGGGTTGGGCCAGCCAGGTGGGATACCAGAAGCTGGTGACCTCACGCCGCGCCTGGTAACGCGCCCCGGCGCCACCGTCAAAACCGGCCACGCTCGGCGGGTTGAGGAAGAGCGCGCTCACGATGGGCCACCGGCCGGCGGCGGCTCAGGAACCCTTGCGGGCGATCTTGGCCAGCAAGTCATCCCGCTGCGAAGCGGCGCCGTTGCCGCAACCGCCGCCGGCGCCGTTGCCCGCGGCCGTTTTCAGCGCAGCCTTGGCCTCGGCCAGATGGCCCTTGCCCACGGAGGCGCCGTTGAAGGCGTTGACCTTGTAGCCCTCACGGAACGGAGCCGGTTTGCGTCCGAAATTGTAAGCAATGTTTTTCCACGTGTCGCCAAACCGGGCGTTGGTGCCCAGCGCGCCACTGGGATCGTAGCCGCAGTGGACCATGCAATTCTCGCAACGCGGATCGCGGGCCACGCCCTCTACCACGCCATACCGGCTCCAGTCCACCTTCTCCAGCATTTCCTGGTAGCGGGAGTAGTGGCCGTCGGTCATGAGATAACACGGCGCCTTCCAGCCGCGAACATTGCGGGTGGGAATGGCCCAGGCCGTGCAGGTCAGTTCGCGCTTGCCCGCCAGGAACTCCTGGTAAACGGGCGTGCCGAAGATGGTGAACAGCCGGCCCCAGTCCTGGATCTTGGCAAACTTCTGCCGCGTCATGTCGCGCGTGAGGAAGAAATCCTTGGGATCCTTGCCCAGGCGCTTGACCATGTCCTTCTTCGCCGCGTCGTAATCGTAGCCAGGCGAGATGGTGTGGCCATCCACGCCAAGCCAAGAGAAGAACTTGAACATCTCCTCGATCTCCCACACGTCGGTTTCCTTGTACACCGTGGTGTTCGTGGCCACCTGGTAGCCGAGGATCTTGGCCATCTTGATCGCCTCGACGCACTCCTGGAACACCCCCTCACGCTCGACGATGAGGTCATGGGTGTACTCGAGGCCGTCGATGTGCACGTTCCAATACATCCATTGGGTGGGCTTGATGACCGGCCGGCCGCCACTCCGGCCCTTGCGGATGGTTTCGATGTCCGTTTGGGAAATGAGCTTCTCGGAGAGCAGGCGCGACAGGGTGGGTTCGAGTTCGGCCGAATACGAAGCAGCCAGGTAATCCTTCATCTTCTTCCGCATGAACAACCCGTTCGTGCAGATATAGACGATGCGGCCCTGTGCGAGCAGGCCGGCCACCAGTTCCTCGATCTTGGGATAGATCAACGGCTCACCGCCGCAGACGGACACCATCGGGGCATCGCACTCGGCGGCGGCGGCCAGGCAATCCTCCAACGCCATCATGTCCTTCAGGCTGGTGGAGTATTCCCGGATGCGACCGCAGCCGGTGCAGGTCAGGTTGCAGGTGTGCAACGGCTCCAACTGGAGCACGAGGGCGAACTTGGGAGTGCGGCGAAGCTTGTGACGGATGATGTGCTTGGCGATCTTCGCCGTCAGCGCCAGGGGGAATCGCATAAGGTTAGCGGGCTTGTGCCAACGTTTGAACCCGCTCTTGCTGCGGGAACGGAACGCTGTTTGAATCGGGCTTCGGGCTGTTTTGCATGAAACCCGGCAACAAAAACGTGGCTGGCGAAACACCTGGAGTGGCATGAAGCCCGCC
>DATLZF010000542.1:0-2586 GCA_035574135.1 Candidatus Methylomirabilota bacterium | reverse complement strand
GCCGATGAATACCGTTACTGGCTGGGCGAGGCGTACGCGCAGACGGGCAACTATCGCGTGGCCGCGGAAACGCTGGCGAGCGTGGCGCGGGAATTCACCAACTCGGCGCGGCTCTTGGAGGCCAGTTACGGAGAAGCCCTGGCCCGCTTTCGGCTGAAGGACTGGAAGCGCGTGGCCGCATTGATCGAGGATCCCGCCGGCACGTTTCAGCGCGCGGCCGCCGCCCGGGCCAGTGATGAACTGGTGGTGCGCGGCCGCCTGCTGCTGGGCGAGGCGCTGTTCGAGGCGGGTGAGTTCGCCCGTGCCCGCGAGGCCCTGCACACCATCTCCGAGGCGGAGTTGATTCCGGAATACAAGTGGCGGCGGCAATACCTGCTGTGCCGGGTGCACCTGGCGGAGGGACGGCTCGAAGAAACGCTCACTGGCACCACCAATCTGGTGGTCCTGGCCGCGGCCACGGGCCAGCGCAATCTGGAGGCCGAGTCCATCTCGATGCAGGGCGAGGTGCTTCGCCGTCTCGGTCGTCTCGAAGAGGCCGCGCGCGCGTATGAACGCAACCTGAGCGACACGACGCCGCCGGACCGTCAGCGCCGCGCCCTGTTGCATCTGATCCAACTGGCCCTGGCCGAAGACCGGATCGAGGAGGCCGAACAACGACTGACCGCGTTCCTGGCGCGCCGGCCGGAGGATGCCGCCACCGACATCATTCTGCTCACGCTGGGCGAGGTCAACCTTCGGCGGCACCTGCGGGGCGTGACCAACACGCTGGCCAGCCCGGCCGGCGCGCCTGCCAACGGGGTGACGAATCACTTGCAGGCGGCCCTGGCCCAGTTCGACACCCTGCTCCGCACCCAAACCAACAGTCCGCTACGAGGCCGGGCGCAAGCCGGACGTGGTTGGTGTCACTGGATCGAAGGCCGGCTGGCCGAAAGCCAGGCCGCCTTCAAGGCCGCCGCCGAACTGCTGCCGCCTTCCGACGAGCAGGCGGTGGCGCGCTTCAAACTTGCGGACACGCTCTTCCTTCAGAATGACCACACCAACGCCGTGCAGCACTACCGTGCCCTGCTGGTTGATTTTGCGGGCGTGCCGCAGGTGCGCGAGGTGCTCTTCGACCGCGCCTGGTACCAGGTGCTCCGCGCCAGTCTCGCGCTCAACGACACCGCTGGCGCCCAGGAAGCCATGCGACGGCTGCTTCGCGAGCATCCGGAGAGCTTTTTCGCCGACCGCAGCATGGTCCTGCTCGGGCACAAGCTGATGGAGCTGGGGGAACCGGCTGAAGCCCGGACTGTTCTGGAGGACTTCGTTCGGCGTTATCCGCAGTCCGAGTTGCGGGCCGAGGTCGAGTTGTCCATCGCTCGCAGTGCGGCGCGACAGTCCGACTGGCGGACGGCGATTCAGCGGTACGACGGCTGGCTGGAGCGCTTTGCCACCAACGTGCTGCGGCCGAGGGCCGAGTTCGACCGTGCGTGGGCTTACGCGCAGAGCGGTCAGGCCACGCAAGCCCTGGCGCTGTTCACCAACTTTGTGACTCGCTTTCCTACGCACGAACTCGCCCCCCTGGCCCAGTCCTGGATCGGTTACCATTACTTCGAGGCCAGGGATTTCATCAATGCCCAGCGGCACTTCCAGACGATCGTTGAGAACACCAACTGGCCGGTGACCCGCCTGACCTTCCAAGCCCGCATGATGGCTGGTCACGCTGCTTTTGCGCGGCAGGGGTGGAAGGATGCCGCCGGCGTCAATGGCCATTACACCCTGCTGGTCAGCACCTGTCCTTACGACGATCTCGTGGCCGAGGCCTTGTTCGCGCTGGGTGACACCTACACGCAGGATCCCGATCCGGCGAACCCGCTGAAGAAATTCGATGACGCCCGGGTGGCGTTTCAAAAGATCACCACGCTCTATCCCACGAATCCCCTCGTGTCCCGCGCCTGGGGGCGCATGGGCGACTGCTATCTGCAACTGGCCGCCAACGATCCCAAGCTCTACGCCAACGCTCTGGAAAGCTATCAGCGGGCCATGCTGCCGCCGGCCGACGTGGAGACGCGCAGCCTGGCCCAGTTCGCGCTCGGTCAGGCGCTGGAGCGGCAGGCCCCCTTGGTGGCGGATGGCACCAATCTTTTGCGCCAGGCCTTCGAACATTATTACGCCATCGTGACCGGGAAAAACCTCCTGGACAACGAGCAGCCGGTGGCGCACGTGGTCAAGCAGGCCGGCCTCGCTGCCGCCCGGCTCAAGGAGTCTCGCGGGGAGTGGGAGATTGCCGCGCGCATTTATCAGCGACTGGGCGATCTGCTTCCCTCGCAGCGCGCCATGCTGGAGCGTCGTCGCCAGCGCGCCATCGAGCAGCGGTCGAGTGTGGAGGATCCATAAGAGGACCACCATTCGGCTCCGTCAACAGTGAGCCTCTCTCGCATCGGGTGGCGAACGTCACCGACCGGCCGATCCGGAACGCGGCGCTTCGGCCGCCACTTCGCCCGCTTACAGGAGTACAAGCTAGGGAAAGCTGGGTAGATCGTGACCCCGGTGGTGGGGGGAAGGCAAGTAGAGGTGGTGGCGTTTGGAGAGGTTGAGGGGACGCCAGTT
>DATLZF010000541.1:0-4826 GCA_035574135.1 Candidatus Methylomirabilota bacterium | reverse complement strand
GCGGCGGCATCGACCGAGGCCACCTCGAGCCGCAGCGTTACGTTCGTGCCGCCAGCCATCGCCACGGGCCAACCCGCGCCGGTGATGGCGGCGGTGACGTTGGTGGTGCCGCGGAAAAACTGGGCGGACCAACCCGGCGGCGCTGGCGACGCCCGCACGAGGAACTGCTCATCGGTGGGGCTGTCGTTGTCCACACGGATGAAGAAGATCGCCGTACCGTTGTTGGTCAGCGCCAGTTCCCGGCGCTGCACAATGTGAGATCCGTGCAACCCGAGTCCATGCCGGTTGGTTTCGCCGCTGGTGTAGATGATCAGATCAGGAATCGCCGTACCGCGATCCAGGGCGAAGACGTCGCGGAGGCCGTTGCCATCGCCGGGCACAAGATTCCACGCCCAGGACTCGAAGACGACGAGGCGCCCGTCCGCGCTGGCCGCGGGCAGGAAGGAGTTGTCCAGAGCACCGAGGCCGGCGGCATTGTAGCTCAGGCGCGACAACTTCCCATTCAACCGGTCGTATCCCCACAGACAGAAGAGTTCGCTGTCATCCTGCAGCTTGAACCGACTCGAGTCGCTCATGAAAAAGACGTGCCGGCCGTTGCCGGTGATCTGCGGCGCCCAGCAGTCGGTCTCCGCCGGCGCACCGTCGTTGCCGACGCTAACGCGCTTGAGCACGCGCGCGACTCGGTCCCAGAGGAAGATGTCCTGCACGCCGTTGACGTCGCCGGCGACGAGGTTGGTGGCCCGGGACTCAAAGGCGATGTAGCGGCCATCCGCGCTGAGGCTGGAGAGACCGGAATGGTCGTTGCCCGGCTGGCTGGACGAGCGGCGGCTGATTCGCACGGTGGTGCCCGCCACCAGATCGCGCAGGTAGAGTTGGTAGGCCGGGTAGTAGCGGTCGGAGACGAGATTGGCCGCGCCCGACAGGAAGGTGGCAAACCGCCCGTCCGCGCTGATGGCCGGCAGGCCACTGGTGAAATCGGCCTGCACCTCGGCGCTGCTGACGCTGACGAGGGTCATTGCTCGCTCCTGCCGGTCGTAGAGGAACACATCCGGGTAGCCATTGTTGTCGCCGGGCACAAGATGGGCGGCGGAACTGAAGATCACATATCGGCCATCACCGCTGACACCGACCCCGTCGCTGTCGCCGTTCGCGTTGCGACTCACCTGCTCCAACTGGCTCGCCACGCGATCGAACACAAAGACGTCGCTGAAGGATTCATGCGAAGCTCCGGGAAGGAGGTTGCTCGAGGTGGAGACGAATGCCACCACCCGGCCGTCGGCACTGATGCGCACCTCACTGCACGTGCCGTCGGGGCTTGCCCCTCCGACCGGCCGCGAGACCCAGGTCATAAGCCCCGTCTGCCGATCCAAAAGGAACACCTGTCGCCCGGAGCCGATGTAACCCGGCACCAAATTCGTCGCCGAGGACAGGAAAGCCACGAAACGGCCATCGGCACTGACGGAGGGATCGCCGCTTTCGCCATTACCCCAGCGCCCGTCAGGCCCACGGCTCAAGGCGGTCAACCGCGGCCAGGCTTCCCACGACGGGCCGGAAGCCGAGAACGATGGCCGGTTGCCCGCAGCCAGACGCTCCATCGCAGCGCCCACGTTGAGAATGCCCCCGGCCATGACGCGCCCTTCCCACGCCGGGGCTCGCGTCACCGTGGTCAAGAGAAGGTTTTTCAGGGCCAGCGGCGTCAACGTCGGATCCTGCGCCACGAGCAACGCCGCCGCGCCCGCGACATGTGGACTGGCCATGGAGGTACCGGAGAACGTCACATAATGACCGGCGCCGCGATAGGTGCTGAGGACGCCTTCGCCAGGTGCGGCCAGGTGCACCGTCTCGCACCCGAAATTGCTGAACGCCGCCGGCTGCCCGTCGCGGACCGCGGCGGCCACGGCGATCAAGGCCGGGCAATCGCTCACAGCCGGGAACTCGGGTCGCTGGTCGATGTCGTGGTGGGAATTGCCCGCCGCACACACCGTCAGGATGCCCATCCGTTCGGCTTCACAGATGGCCTCGGCGAGGGCGGCACTGGGGAACGGCCCGCCCCAACTGTTGTTGACCACGCGGATGTTCACGCCGCGCCGTTTGAGAGCCATGAGATACTCGTAAGCCTCCGCAGCCCCCGCCGAACCGGCGGAGTCGTCGGCGGAGAAAATCTTTACCGGTAGCAATGTGACCCGCCAGTTCACGCCCACCACGCCCAGCCCGTTGTGCCCCACGGCGCCAATCGTGCCGGCTACGTGCGTGCCATGCCCGTCATCGTCCCGCACGTCCCCGCTGCGATCGAGCAGGTTGAGGCCATGCACGTCGTTCGTGTATCCGTTCTGGTCGTCGTCCAGGTTGTTGCCCGGGGTTTCACCCGGATTGACCCAGACGTTGGCCGTAAGGTCCGGATGGGTATAGTCGAGCCCCGTGTCCAGCACCGCCACTACGACACTGGCGCTACCGGTCGTGTATTGCCAGGCGCCGGCGGCATTGATCTGATCCAGCCCCCAGAGCTCCGGCCGACGCAGATCGTTGGGCGTGGCGAACAATCGCAAACGGTAGTTTGGCTCGGCGTAAGCCACGTCGGGCCGGCCGCGGTACAGCTCCACGGCAGCGGGCACATCCAGGCCCGCGGGCAGCCGCACCACTTCCCAACCGGTCACGGGCAGGGAGGTTTTGAGTTGTGCGCCGACCGGATGCCTTGCCGCCGCGGGCGCCAAACCGACCCGCCCCGGCCGGAATTTCACCACCAGTTCCCCCGGCACGTAGGCTCCGGGAGGAGTCGCGCCACCGGTGACCCAGGGCAACATGACCGCCAACGCCATCCCAAAGCACAAGCGTCGAAACGACGGAACCCGAAAGGACAACGTGTGGAAGCATTTCACCGGAGTGGATCGTCAATGAGGCATGGGACGGCGTCAAGCGTCCCAGGCGCCGGGCGTGAGCAGAAGTGACGGTTGCACGACGTGCGCCGAGAGCGCCAAACGCAGATCCGGCGCCCGGCTTGGGCGAACGCCGACGACGGCCGACCTGGAAGCCAGCGCTCGCGACCACCAGGCAATCACACACCGCGAGCACGGTCCCGCTTGCCTTCCTGCGCCAGACCGACTATATGAATTGCGCCATGAAAAAACTCATCCTGTCTCTTACTGTGTTCGCGTTCGCCGCGGTTTCTTCTCTGGAAGCCGGAGAAGGCAAAGCGTGTGAAGCCAGCAAAGCCTGCGCGGAGAAGGCCAAATCCGAATGCGCCACGGCCTGCAACGGCGCCAAGGTCGCCAAGAAGAAGGTGGATCTGAAGGCGAAGGGCGCGGCTCTACTGGTGATGCGATAGTTGCCCGCAGCGTCCACTCTCGTCCCTCCCCGAGCGCGTTGCGCCGGGGAGGTTTCTTTTCTCCGGACACGCCGCCGATCTCTTTGGCTTCGCACCCCTGACCTGCGGTTTCGCTCTCAACTCCGACCCCGGCGGCCGGCCGACAGGACGGCATCCCGACTGCTCCCCACGCGGGTGCATGAAGCCTCATCGGGTCACCTCTGCGGCCGGTGTCTCCGCGCCACCCCCGCCATCTGCGTGCCTCACCGCGGGGCCGCAGGATCCCGGTGCTCGTGGCCGCCGCACGCTGGTTGTCCAGAAATGAGGCAACCGGATGGCAAACAAGACGGGATGGCCGAGGAGTCGGCGCCAGACAACGAAAGGGCAATCGGTCCGTTCGCCGGACCGGGGAAACAGGGTATGAAGAAAGTGCTGGTTATCGACGACGCACCTGAAATCCGCATGGTCATCGGCGAAACGTTGACTCTTTTCGGCTTCGATGCCCTCCTCGCCGAGGACGGCGAGACCGGAGTGCGGCTGGCCCGCGAACAACTGCCGGACTTGATCATCTGCGACATCAACATGCCCAACATGGATGGATACTCCGCGCTGATGTCCGTGCGCAGCGAGGCCAGGACCGCGACCATTCCGTTCATCTTTTTGTCCGGGGCCGTGGATAAGAGCGACATCCGGCGTGGCATGGAGTCGGGCGCCGACGACTACCTGACCAAGCCTTTCACGCCGAAGGAACTGGTGGCCGCTGTCAACTCCCGGCTGGCGAAGACTGCCGAGTTGAAACGGCACACCGAGCGGGAGATCGAGGAACTGCGCGGCAACCTGTCGCTCGCCTTGCCGCACGAATTGCGCACCCCGCTCAACGGCATCCTCGGACTGGCCAGTCTGCTCGTGGACGACTATGAAACCATACCGCGGACGGAGATTCTCGAATCGGCCCGGTTCATCCAACATTCCGCACAGCGGTTGCACCGGCTGATCGAGAACTTCCTCGCGTACTCGCAGATCGAATTGATGTCCCGGCAACCATCGCCGCTCGCCCTCCCGAGTGGTCTCCCGCCCATCGCCGCCCATCAAATCATCCCGACCGTGGCCCGGGCCGTCGCCGATCGGTTTCGCCGGCAGGCGGACCTGACCCTCGACGTGGGATCGGACGTCGTGCGCCTCCCCGAGGACAACTTGAAGAAGATCGTTGAGGAATTGGTGGACAACGCCTTCAAGTTCTCGGCGCACGGTCAACCCGTGCTGGTCGCCACCGCCACCACCGAAGCAGGTTCCTTCCAGTTCAGTGTCACGGATCGCGGCCGGGGCATGACGCCGGACCAGATCCGTCGCATCGGCCCGCACGTTCAGTTCGAGCGTAAAACGTTCGAACAGTAGGGCGCGGGCTTGGGCCTCGCCATCGCCAAGCGGCTCACGACTAGGGAAAGCTGGGTAGATCGTGACCCCGGTGGTGGGGGGAAGGCAAGTAGAGGTGGTGGCGTTTGGAGAGGTTGAGGGGACGCCAGTT